>CAYWJL010000132.1:2882-6080 GCA_964458145.1 uncultured Desulfovibrionales bacterium
TGTAGGCCTCGGAAAAGGCAGTTGCCTTGATCAGGGCGACGGCCGTGGGGTCGCCCTCCTCGTTGACGTACAGAGTCCGCTCCACCTTATGCGGCGAAATGTCTTTGACAACCTTGGCAATGGAGGCGTCGAACAGGGAAGAAGCGATCTCCAGCACTGTAGGCAGGGCTTCTGCAGGATTGTCGCCACCGACCTTTTTCTCGAAGCTCAGATTCTTGAATGTCTTTTCATAGACCGCACGCCCCTTGTTGTCCCGAACCTCGACCCGCAGCTCCCCTTTGGCCATGATTTTGACAAAGGGCACCTGGCTCACGTGCTCTTCGATCACCTGCCCGTCATAGTCGGGAACGGAATAGGGAACCCCGTCATCGGAATACTGGACGCTGTAGGGGATGGACGCCAGGGAGGTGACCATCCGATCCTTGCCCGTGGACCTGGTCAGACTCACGTCGGCCCAGGTTCTGATCTCGGCCCGATCGATCAACCGGGCCGGTTTGATGCTGTACCCGTGGGCATTGGCAAAGGTCTTGTCCAGACGGCCAAGCCCCTTGGTGTTCCCGTGGATCTCATCCTGGACATTGAAAAAACGCTCCCTGTAGATCCCTGACGAGAGCCGCTGATCCAGACAATTGACAAACACCGGCGTGAGTTCGGAACGTTTGCCGTAGCTCCCGCTCAGGGTGACCCGAGGCGGGGCAATGGCCAGATTCTGGATGGAAGAAACATCCCGGACCACATCGGGGGGGACAATGTATTTGGCCACCAGGCTTCGCTTCTGGGCCTGCTGACATCCTCCGAGCAATCCCAGGCAGACCAGCACGACGGTAAGGACAATCCCGGGACACAGATTCGATTTCATGGTGCTATCCTTCCTGGTTTTCATGGACGTTGAGGGATGATTGCTGCACATGGATCATTCCGGGCTCAGGTTGACATTGAGACGCCTGGCGTTCTGTTCCACGCGGCTCAGTGAATGGGCACAGGCGTCGATGAGATTCTGGTTCTCCGTCAGGGACACAATCCCGGCATAGCCGTCATGCACCTCACGCAGCCTGGATTCGGCAACCCCGGAGGCTTCCTTGGCCATGATCAGCAGATAGAAATTGTTCAGATCGGTCTCCATATCCCGCTCGACCGCATTCTCGTTGCCCTGCTTGCGTGCCTCGTCGGCGGCGTCGGCCCATTTTTCGTACAGGGCGGGACTCAGCTCGGCCAACGGGGTTCTCGGGACCAGGGAGGTCGCCCTTGTGGCTGCCGCATCGACCTGGCCCTGAACAAGCAGATCTTTGACCCGCTGATCCCCGCCTTCGGGCAGGATCACACCCACCTGGCGGTGTTCGGTACTGAGCAGGTTACGCATCTGCCTGACGATCTGATCGGCCAGCTTTTTCTCCAATGTCTCTGCAGCGGGCAGCGGCTTGTCCCCGTCTTCCCAGACCCCCTGGGCAGCCACGCTGTTGAAATAGACCATGGGTTCGAGAGTCTTTGCCTCGTACACGGACACCGAGGCCACGTACGCGCCAAAGGCCGAATGGCGTTTTTCCGTCACCAGCACGTCCCGGCCACTGCCGCTCTTGTCGGTTTCGGACTTCTTGATCACCTTGTCATTGTAGGGCGTCTCATTGCGCCCGTCACGCCTGTACCCCTTGAACGTGTTGATGTTCATGGCATATTCGAAGGGTTGTTGCGTGACGATGGTGAACCAGCCCGCCTCGTTCAGGGTCTTTGTCAGATCACGGACAAAATCCCTGGTCTGGGGACCCATGTTCCCGCTGGTGAAAATCTTCACCCGGGCCCCCTTCTTGATCACCGAAATTTTCGACGGAATATCGAAAGACAGGGTGGCGTTGGGCGTCAGCTTCTGCTGAACGCATCCCGTGGCCACCAGCAAACAGCACAACAGACCTCCGAGCGACCATTTCGTTACTGCGAACACATGCTTGCTCATCAGAATCCCTCTGGATTTTCCCATTTGAATTTCAACGTCCGTCCATCCTGCTTGAAGAGCACCTTGTACCCGTGCTTTTTCATGATATCCTGAATGGCCTGGGCCAGGGCCGACCCCTTGAGGTTGGACCAGTAGCTGATCTTGAAGTTGACACTGTCGGCCTTGTCCACGTCATGTCGGACATACCCGTTCAGGGCGGCCACTTCCTGCTCCAGAAGATCCTGGTCCGGGAATTCGTAGAACCCGAGGGTGTACCGAAATCCCGTACCCTTCTCCACCTCTGCCTGAAGCTCACCTACCAGGGCCGTGGCCACATCGGCGGCCGCGATGAACACATCCTCGGAAGCGGTGGCAACAGCTTTCCGATACTGCTGGGCCTGCTTGAGCCCAACAAGAGAGATCGATCCCGCCTTACGGGTGGACTGCCCCAGAAGATGGCCGTCGGAAATACGTACGCCCTTGAGATCCAGATTAAGATCGGCCGATTTGCCCGCCATATCCGGGATCATCTCCAGCTCCACGGAAACATAATAATCCGCCTGCAGCCGGGAACGATTGGCAACGGCCACATTCTTGTCCAGCTTGCCGGGCAGGTCCTTGAACCGGGTTTTCATGAGGGGCCAGTCCACTACCTCGAACCGGAACTTGTCCCTGAACACCTTGGCGACCGCAGCCACCAGAGGCTCGAAGATCTCGGTCCCGGCGGGCACGGCATCGATATCCGCATCGTCCCCAAAGAACAGAATCCTGGGATGTCCGGCCATCTTCATCAAAATCTCGAGAGTCTGTGCATGGTTCTCGATCTGCCCGGCATCCACCTGGGCATCCACGACCACCGTGAAGCCGCCATCGGCCTCTTTGGTTTCCTCGAGGATCTTGTAGCTCTTCACGTATCCTTTGGAGTGGGTGACGATTTCGTCCTTGATGACCTGAAAATCCACCACATCCGTGCTGCTCTTCACGGTCACCCCGACAACCTGCTCCACGGCCACCTGCAGGGCATTGGTCAGGGCGTGATCCCTGTCCGCACCCATCCCCTGGACCTGAACGGCTCCGGCAAAAACGGGAAGCAAAAAGATGAGGATCCATGCCATGGCCATGCTCAGGCCCATGCGGCATTTGTTGCTGGTCATGATCACCTGCCTGGTAGAGAGATTATGAACGGGAAAGGACAATCCACCTTCGGCGGTTGCCCTTTCCCTGAATCTGTGACGGTCCGAGTAACGACTCCTACCACTCGCTCTGTTCCT
>CAYWJL010000133.1:0-6077 GCA_964458145.1 uncultured Desulfovibrionales bacterium
ACTCGTGCAATTGAAATTGATGGTCGAGCAGGGGTAGAACTGCGGCAATTGTGTGTAGTAACTCAATTCTGAATGATACCGCCAAGCCTTCCCCGGTTTTCCCAGCAACCCATGCCACCCATCGTCTCCGACGATCAAAGGTGTAAAGGGAAGAATCTCTCGAATACAGGCCAGCCGGTATTCCAGGGTCGCCTGCCAGGTGACCAGAGTCTCGTAGGCCAATCGGTCTTCCATGCTTTTCAGGAGGTTCAGCTCGTGGGCCAGATCCGGATGGGCATGGATGAGATAGGACTCAACACTGGACTCGCCCACGGTCCCGAACCCCTGAGCCACTGTTTTGAACATCCTTTTCAGGGGTGGGGGGAAGTCGAAAAGCCGAAGTTTGGCCTCCACTTTGTAGACCATGGAATTGCCCACAAAGGAAACGTCCGACCGCCAATCACGATGCTCAGGCGAACATGAACGGGGAAAAAACTTGTGCGCATCCGTGGCAAGGGGGAGGTAGTGGACCGATTGAAACCCGCGACGTTCCAAGGTCGAAATATTGTCCGCATCCCAGGTGAAAATAGTGGTCAGCGGTGAGGACAGGTCCTTGTAGTGGTACAGAATGAGGTGGGGGTTATCCACGAACCAGGATGCAAGGGGGATCTGCATCTTTTCAAGAAGCCCTGTCAGCACACCTTCGCGATCCACACCCAGATGATTGATGGTCAATACGAAATCGGGTCGAAAGGAAACAACTGCCTTTAAAATGTCTTCCACGAATTCCCGGCAGCCGACTTCCTCGTCCGGCAGGACAACCAGTTCGTAGGGAACGCCCATACGGTCGCAGGCACTCTTGAACTCGCCGATGAGAAAGTACCCGCTCGTCAGCAGGAGAACCCGCGGGATATCGGCAACAAATCGGGGGTACCTGGTCCTGGCCCAGAAATCCTCCTTCATGGAGACATTCAGGGCCTGTGCGAGGCTTTCATAGTATCCGGGATCCAGCCGCTTGTAGGCAGGATGGATCAAAGGCAGCAAAGGCGGATGTCCCTTCTGGGCCATCTGCCATCGGGTCAATTCCTTCAGAGCCTCGTCGGGGTCCCCGGAGTCGACCCAGCACATCCGTTCCTGTCCGGCAAATCGCTCACGCAGCCCGGTCGTCTCCCAGATGGATCGCTCCTTGTCCACGACGGCCATGGGACCACGCCATGTCCGCGCCAGGGTTTCCAGAGCGAATCCCATACCACTGCCGAGCAAAACAGGAAGCGCAGGTGGTTGAAGCTCGGCATCATCGAGTATGCGCTGCTCGAGACGTTTGCCGTACGTACCCACAAGATGCCTGGATTTCCCCCCCATCTCGAGCAGGATATCGACCAGCTCGTCATCTCGGTAAACCGGCCGAACCCTGTAGCGCACGTCATCTGTTTGCGGCATGGCTGCTTTCCGTCATCGTTCCTGGTGAAAAAAACGGGCTGTACGTCTGCTCTTCAGATTCCATCATCAATGTTTGAGATCAGGATGCTTGAAATAAAATTCGACACGACGGTTCATCTTCCTGTTGGCCTCGGTGGTATTGGGAACAAGGGGACGTGTATCCGCATAGCCCACAGCCTTGAGGCGAAAGGGGGAGATGGAACTGTTCTCGAGAATATACCGCACTGCAGCCGCAGCACGTGCGGAAGAAAGTTCCCAATTGGAAGGATAGGTGGTGGGAGAGGTGAGGATATCGTCGGTATGCCCACGTACGACCAGATCGAAATTGTGATCCGTCATGATCTTGATCACCTTGTCGAGAACCGGAATCGCCTCCTTGGTCAGGACAGCGGAACCGGGCTTGAACATGACCCCGCTGCTGATACGCATGAGCAGGCCCGAATCGTCGGGCTTGAGATCCACATTTTTTTTCAGGGTCTCGTCATTCTGCAGGGCGGACTGCATGGCCATGTTCAACCCCATGACTTCCCTGTTCTGTTGGTTCATGGGGATGTCGTCACGTTCGTATCTGGAGGGAGAAAAGGCGATATAGGTATCCTGCTTGCGCTTGACCTGGACACCGAAAGCGTCCTTGACCGACCCCATCATGTCCTGGAACTTCTGGATGTCCATGTTGGCAAAGGAAAGCAGAAGCACAAAAAAGGTCAGCAAAAGGGACATGAGGTCGGCAAAGGTAGCCAGCCAGGCAGGTGCGCCTTCCTCACATTCTTGATCGTCACAACGCTTCTTGGGAAGCGGTCGTCCCTTTTTCGGTTCGCCGTTCACTATTTTCTGTTCTCCCGCAAGACAGGTGCCAGATAGGCTTCGAGCTTGTCACTGACAATCCTGGGATTTTCACCATTGAGGATGGAGATGACCCCTTCCACGGCGATTTCCATGTACAGGGTGTCTTCGGAGGATCGCTCCCCGAGCTTGGTGGCTATGGGCAGAAAGACCACGTTGGCCAGGACCGCGCCATAGAAAGTGGTCAACAGGGCCACGGCCATGGCCGGGCCGATGGACGAGGGATCGTCCAGGTTCTGAAGCATGTTCACCAGACCCACCAGGGTACCGATCATGCCGAAGGCCGGTGCCATGGCCCCCATGGACTTGAAAATGCCCTGCCCCTGCCGGTGCCGCTGCTTCATGAAATTGATCTCGGTTTCCATGACCGAACGGACCAGATGTTCCTCGGTACCGTCCGCGACCATGAGCACCCCTTTTTTGAGGAAGGGGTCGGGCACATCGGCCTTTTCCAGGGCCACCAGGCTTTCCTTGCGGGCGATCTCGGCAAGTTCCACGATCTTGGCCACAAGTTCGAGAGGCTTGGGGGTCTTGGCGAAAAAAGCCTTCATCATCACCTTGAACGCCCCGAAAACCGTGCCCATGGGATACATGACAAAGGTCACGCCTATGGTTCCGCCGATGACGATACACACCGACGGAATATCGATAAAGGCCCCCAGACTCCCGCCCAGGAGCACGGCCGAGATGATCAATCCGAAACAGGCGACAATGCCCAGTAATGTTCCTATATCCATATGTTCACATGTATTGTAAAAATGTCAGACATTTTCAAGCGCTATTGACAGCCCCATTGCGCGATTCGGCATCGACGTTTTCCCAGTTCTCGACACCCTGCATACGAGTCATCATCTGTCCAAAGCCGGCGAGGCATGACACAATTCATTGTCCCTGAAAAAAAACCGCACATCATGCATGGGCTCGTCGACCCGGTAATGAGCCGGGCCGATACTGATATCCACACCCGGCAGAACATCTCCGGGAACAATCAGGCACGATGAAGGGTTGAAAGATGCGTCCACAGCATTCCACATCTTGCGCTGCTGCGCTTCCATACTTGTCAGACTTTCGGACAAGGACTCTCTGTGCCGGGTTTTGTCGGCATCGGTTTCGCCAGCCTCCCCCATCTGTTCGAGAGCGGTTCTGATCCCGGCTATCTTCATGCCCAGCTGTTTGGCTTCGCGTAACAGAGCAGGATTGAAACCCAGGATGAAATTCGTCCTCCCGCCCATGCCGCACCCGACCCGCTCCTGAACGAGCACCTTTCCCGGCGAATAGATATTCCCGCCCTGAAAACGCCCCTTGATCACAATGAGCCTGGCAGCCAGCAGATCGCTGTGATAGCAGGACCCGTCAATGAGGATATCCCGTCCCGACCGGAGGATTGCGTTCTCGCAAAATCGAGCCTTGATGGTTTCCCTGGCCCGGATGTTCGCCTTCTTGGAGCCTTTGATCCCTCCATCCACCTGCAATGCCTTGTTGGCCAGAATGGTGGCCCCGTTTACATTTTCATGCACACGGATATTTTCCGCCTTGACCTGAAAACCGGACTGGACGGTTCCGTGGACGATGATGTCGTTCACGAACCGGATGTCGCCGGTATGATAATTGACATCCCCTCGGATATTCAGAACTTTTTTGACGTTGATGGTTCCGTCGAGATAAAACACGTATCCGTCGGTATCGGCCACCAGAAGATCCGGTGAATCCGGGTCGACGTGACAATTGTGGCCGCAGGGAAACTCCCTGCTGGCATGAATGAATCGAGCATCGTATTCCCCCTCCTCTCCGGGAGGGATCTCCATCCAATTGGCCAGAACATCCCCCTCGAGCACGTTCTGGACATACCCGAGTTTGCGATGATCGACCCCGCCACCGGCACGCGCCTTGGGGGAGAGTTTGCGATGATCGAAATCAGGATCAAAATGGTGGTTGAGAAAATAGGGCATAGTTACCCTCCTCGTTCGAGAAACTTGGCATGCAACCAACCGTAATCGGGTCCTTCCGCACGGTCTCGACGTCACCCCGGAAACCACTCTCGTCGGCCCACGTCTCCGGTCACTCTCCCGGAAAAAGGGTCCTGCTGTCCAGCGTCAAAGTCACCGGCCCCCAGTTGACGAATTCCACATCCATATCCGCACCAAAGACACCGGTTGCCACATGAGGACAGAGCCCTGTGAGATCCTCGGCAAACCGGTCGAACAGGGGTTCGGCAATCTCGGGCCGGGCCGCGCCGGAAAAGGAAGGCCGTCGGCCCTTTATGCAATCGGCGTACAGGGTAAACTGGTAGACCAGAATGATCTCGGCCCCGTCTTCGAGCGGGGATTGATCAAAATGAACGGTGTCGCCGGGAAAAATTCTCAGGTTGACGATCTTGTTCATGATCCCTTTCCACGCCCGGGAATCCGGCAAATCAGGTCCGTCATCCTTACCAAACCCCAGGAGAACGAGCAGCCCCGTCCCGATGGCCCCCACCTCGCGTCCTTCGACACAGACCCGGGCACGGCGCACCCGTTGGATGACCGCCTTCACGAGATCGCCTCCGTCCCGCCATCTTGCAGCCCGTCCCCGCACCGCTCGTAAAAGGCCATGGAGCTGTCCTTTTCCGCAACCATTGTCCAGCACAGTCGCACAGGACAATCCTGCAGCAGTTCGTCCAGGGCATCATAAATATACCGGGCCAGTTCTTCGGAGGTCGGATTGCGGGTCTCGAAACAGGGAAGCTGATTCAGACAGGTGTGATCGAGGGTGTCCAGAACCTTTTTCAGACGGTTCTTGAGTTCCTTGAAATCCATGAGATACCCGATCTTCGGGTCCAATGCCGTTCCCGAGACCTCGGCCTCCACCGTGAAATTATGACCGTGCAGGGCCTCGCACTTGCCCTGATAATGCCTGAGCTGGTGCGCTGCACTGAAATCCGATCGAACCCGAAGACGCCACCGTCCGTTATGACTCATCGCTGTGTATTCCTTGGTTGGTTGTCGTACGTCATACGTTTGCCTTTTCCATTGATCATCCCGAAGTTGATCCGCCCCCGCACACTCCGGCCTTCCAGGTCTCGATCTCTTTCCAGAACACCGGGCCGGTGCTGACCTGATAGGCGGGACCCAGACGGACCGTGCAGAGGAACCCGTTCAGCTCCAGAGAAAGATGCACCGGGTTCTCCCCGGGATATCTGGCCAGGATCTCCTTGAGACCGCCTACGAAATCCTTCACGGCCACCGAGGGATGGGCCACATGGATGGAGGCGGCGGCAATGCCCTCCTTGATGGCCCCGGCCAGAGGTTTGAATGATACGGCCCGCAGCTTGAGCACCATTCCATCCTCTTCCCGTGCCGTTGAATCTGTCTCTGCTCAAAAAAATGCGCGCTGATTTTAAAAAGCGGATTTATATGGAATTGACTTTTCCCCTGCTTGTGAATCGCGAGTTGAACCTGGGTGGGCATGACGGGGAGGGAGAGAATGCGTTCCGCCAACGGTGCCGGGATGTGGTGGAGAAGATGATCGATAAGGAAACGGAGAAATTGAAGGATCGGTTTGAACGTCGCCTGCAGCGACTTTCGGACCGGTTGGACCGGGAGAAAATCAAGTTGGCGCAGATGGAAGGAGAGCATCAATCCAAAAAACTGGAGGAGGTGGTCTCCATCGGTGAAACCGTATTGGGGATGATCCTGGGGAGTCGCAGCCGCAGAGGCTTTTCAGCCGCCGCACGGCGCCGACGCATGACCGCCACATCCAGAAGGCGTCTGGAACTGGGGAAGACTCGGACCGACGAACTGGAAACGGAGACGACCACTTTGCGCGAAGAGATGGAA
>CAYWJL010000134.1:0-6029 GCA_964458145.1 uncultured Desulfovibrionales bacterium
CCCCCTTTTTTCTAGTCGTCGTCTTTCTTGCTTTCCTCGATCACCTTGTCCGTGACCGGGGCAGGACATTCTTCGTAATGGTCGAATTCCATGGTGTAGGTACCCTGGCCTCCGGTCATGGAGCGAAGATCAGGTGCGTATTTGAGGACCTCGGACAGTGGGACGTGGGCCTGGATTTCAGTGATCCCGCTGTTGGAGTCGGAACCGAGAACCTTGCCGCGACGACCGGAAAGGTCACCGATGGCGTCACCCATATGCTCGTCGGGGACGAATACGGACATATGCATGATGGGCTCGAGCAGGATGGGCTTGCATTTTTCGGCGGCCTTTTTGAATGCCAGGGAGCCGGCAACCTTGAAGGCCATTTCCGAGGAGTCCACGGCATGGTAGGAACCATCGTACAGGGTGACTTTGAAGTCGACCAGGGGATAACCGGCCAGGACACCTCTGGTGGATGCCTCCTGAATACCCTTGTCCACGGCCGGGATGTACTGCTTGGGAATCACACCGCCCACAATGGCATTGATGAACTCGTATCCACCGCCCCGGGGATTGGGCTCCATCTTGATCCAGCAATCACCGAACTGGCCACGGCCGCCTGACTGCTTTTTGTGACGTCCCTGAACCTCGGCCGATCCCTTGATGGTTTCGCGATAGGGAATTTTAGGGGTTTTGAGGACGATGTCGGCTTTGTATCGGCGTTTGATTTTTTCGACAGACAGTTCGATGTGCAGCTGTCCCATGCCGGAAAGAAGCATGTCCCCGGTGTCTTCGTTGCGGGACAGGGAAAGCACGATGTCTTCGTCCAGCAGCCGTTGGACTGCCGCAAAGACCTTGTCCTCGTCGCCTTTGTCCGCAGCACTCAACGCGTAGGAAATGATGGTCGGAGGGAGTTTGGGAAGGGTGAGCAAAAAGGGGTGCTTTTCGTCGCACAGCGAGTCACCGGTCCCGGTATTCTTGAGTTTTGCCAGAGCGAAAATGGCTCCCGGGCCGAGTTCCTTTTTGCATGGGGTCTGCTTCTTGCCTTCAAGGAGGAGGATCTGGCCGAATTTTTCCTTGCCGTCGCGGGTGGTATTGATAACGGGCATGTCCGCCGTGACCGTACCCGAAAGGACACGGACGATGTTGAGCTGCCCGGCAAAGGGATCTGCAATGGTCTTGAAGACGAATCCGGCAAAGGGCGCTTCTGGATCACTGGGACGATTTGCTTCGTCGGCTCCCTGCCACTCGGGGTGCTCCAAGGGGGACGGCAGGAAGTCCTGGATGGCATCGAGAAGCTGGATGCCGCCACGATTGGTCAGGGCCGAGCCCGCGCAGACCGGAACGATTTCCCGGGAAATGGTGCCCGTACGGAGGCCGGCAACGATTTCCTCCGGGGTGAGGGAGCCTTCCTCCAGATATTTTTCCATGAGCTCTTCATCGCTTTCGGCGATGTTCTCGATGGTCGTTTCACGGATGACGGCTACGGTTTCCTGCATGTCCTCGGGGATCTCGCCTTCCTCGAGGGTTCCGTCGTCGCGGAAGAAGAATGCCTTTTCATTCAGGACATCCACGAGGCCCTTGAAGTCGGCTTCGAGTCCGATGGGCATGTACAAGAGGACCGGCTTGATGCCGAGTATGGAAGACAGTCCGTCAAAGGCCTGGTCGAAGTTGGCCCGTTCCCGGTCGATCTTGTTGATGAAAACGACGGCAGGGAGTTCGGCCTTGCCGACTTCGCCCCATAATTTTTTGGTCAGGGGCTTGACCCCGTCGATGGCGTCGATGACAAAGACGGCACCGTCGGCAGCCATGAGGTGGTAGGGGAGGTCGCCTATAAAATTGTTGTCTCCCGGGGTGTCCAGAAGAAAGTGGTCATTCTTGTTCCAGGCGTAAGAAGCGATCGCGGGTTGGATACTGCCGCGTCTCTTGATTTCCTCAGGTTCGTAATCCAGGCTTGTGGTCCCTTCTTCGATCTTGCCGAGTCGGTTGATGTTTCCCGCGTTGAGCAGGATCATTTCGGCTACCGAGGTCTTGCCTGTGCCGCCGTGTCCGGCAATGGCGTAGGTCCTTTGTTTTTTGAGTTTCTCCACCATCAAAGTCTCCCTGTCCTTATGCTGCGATTATGTTAAAAAAACAGAGGATGGTCCCGGGTCTGAAAAACCGATTCATCGTGCCTGAAAAAACGCACTTGAAAAAAAATGGAATTCTGACAAGGTTCGCATCCTTTGAATGACATATGCTGGCATCTTCAACAACGAGCATGCAGATCACTTCAATGCTCATATCTCTAAATCTCTTAGTATCCGAGCTCTATTAGGTAGATGCAAACAAGCTTGTCAAGGCGGAAAAAAGGTCGGGCATGACCCGGCCATCCTCAATAAACAAGGACACTACTATGGCATATGAACGAACCTCGGTCGTGGAAATTGACGCCGATCGTTTCGATATGGAATCCCCGAGTCTCTTCTGGAACAGAACCTTTGACGAACGACTTCTTCGGTCTCTCGAGCAAAACGGTCAGCTCGTCCCGGTTCTGGCTTTTTTGCAAGGGGACATCCCCTGCCTGCTCGCGGGTCAGAGGCGGGTCAGGGCGCTTGAAACCCTCGGGCTTCCGGTGCAGACCCTGCTTATCGAGAACGTTTCTCCTCTTGAACGGGGGATCGTCTTTCTCGAAAGCAACACCACCGAGCCCCTGGACGATGGGGCCATTATCAGGGCCTTGCGCTATTTTTCCTCCTGTACTGACGACCTGACGACCGTTGCTTCTCTTCTGGGGATTTCCATCCGATCCAGACAGTGGAATTTGCTGCTCGGTTGGCTGGATCTGCCCGAGTCCTGGGACGATCTTCTTGCTATGGGCCATATTCCTCTGGTCCTTTCGAAGATGCTGGTGCGGTTTTCTCCGGAAGAGCTGAGCATGCTGCAGGAATTTTTCAGGGACATGTCCTGGTCCAAAAACAATGCGATCCATTTTGTGACCTGGATCTGGGAGGCAAGTCGGATGCAGGATTGCTCCCCGTCCGTCTTGATGGCGGAGTTGGGTCTCGATGCCATGAGGGCCCTCGATCTTTCGCCCAAGGATACCATGGTTAAAATCATCGAGGCGGCCCGAGCGGCCCGTTATCCCAGGCTGTGCAGCCAGGAAAGGGAGTTCAGGAAACGGGCACAGGATGTGGTGGCCGGGTCCAAATGGCGTCTCGATCAACCCGATCACTTCGAGACGCGGTTTGTGGAATTTTCGACTCGGATATCGTCCCGAGCCGAACTCCATGACCGGGTGGAGGAGCTGGCCCAGATTGCCCGGGACAGGGTCTGGACCGATCTCGGATCGACGGGAGAAAAGGAATGAATGACTCCTCATCAAACATGACCGGCAACCCCGGGCTCCCGGAATATCTTCAGGCCATCAAACGGGTCTATGTGGACGAGGCTGTCAGGGATACACCCATTGCCCATCGCGTTCGGGAAGGGTTGCCCCAGATCCCCTGGAAGATTCTCGAGCCGGGACATAACCTCGATACCATTCCGGGCGACGGAGACTCCCTCTACCTCAAGGACTACAAGGGAACTTTTCTGCGGTTTTGTCCGGGAACCAGGTACTATCGGTGTTGCGGGTATCGGATTATCCACATCGGTGAGAATTGTCCCCTCAAATGTTCCTACTGCATCCTCCAGGCCTATTTTCAGGATCCGGTTCTGAAGGTCTGGGCCAATCAGGAAGACTTGTGGCAGGAATTGGACAGCGCCTTCGGGCGTGATCCCCACAAGCGATTCAGGGTAGGAACCGGCGAGTACACCGACTCCCTGGTCCTCGAGCCTCTGACCGGGTACAGTCGGGATCTGGTCGCCTTTCTCAAAGACTATGAGAATGTCTGTCTCGAGCTCAAGTCCAAGGTGGTGGATCTGTCCTGGATGGATGCTGTCACACGGACCGACCGGGTCCTGCCTGCGTGGTCGTTGAACGCTCCGTATATCGCTTCCCATGAGGAAGTCGGGCAGAGCGCTTCCCTCGAGGAACGTCTCCTGGCTGCCAAAACCTGTGTGCAGAACGGTTTTCGGGTCTGCCTGCATTTCGACCCCATCATCCGGTTTTCGGGCTGGCAACAGGGGTACGCCGACATCGTCGACATGATTTTCGACTATGTCCGGCCCGAGGATATCGCGTACATGAGCCTGGGGTCGTTTCGGTGCATGCCGGAACTCAAGACGGTCATTGAAAGGGATTTCCCCGGGAGCACCTTCATCTACGACGAGTTCATCCCCGGGATCGACGGGAAACAGCGTCTGCTCAGGTCGCTTCGTGTGGAACAGTTTCAGCACATCGTGCGTCTGCTCCAGGCCAAGGGCATGGACCAACAGCTGTATTTCTGCATGGAGTCGGACACGGTCTGGAAGGAGGTCTTCGGATATACGGTCAAGGACCTGGGAGGATTGTCCGGCCATCTTCTGGCAAGGGCTTTCGGGTACTGTCGCTGAAGGGTTCCTTACAAACAACCTGCCCGGCAGTTCCGAAATTTTCGGGCTGCCGGGCAGAGGTGTTGGTGCAGGTGGGAGAAGGATCTCAACCGGTGACGCGATGCTGATCAGTCAGGGGACGCACCCGATGTGGCATAGGTCTGTTGTGACCCAAGACCGAGTTTCTTGGGGCAGGTCGAGCGCAGGAAGCATTTGTCGCACCCTGCTCTCCACGGGTAGTGGGTCAGGGTGGCGTATTTGTAGCCGAAGGTGCCCTGATTGGTCAGGGTGATGTTGATTTTGGCCAGGGAGCGCTTGAGGATCTTGTTCGGTTCGGGCAGGGGAGCGCACTTGGTGGTACTCAGGTCGGGGATGAACATTCTGAGGGTTCCCATGATCATGGATTGAGCCAGGGCCTCGTCCAGAAATGCCTGCTCCTGGGATTCCTTCCACCGCTCTTCCATTTCCAGTTCGACGGCATGGTCGAGATAGACGAGAAGATACCCCTTTTTGTCGCCGAATGTGTACGCATTGAGCAGGGGATACCAGCGTTCCCACATGGCGGTCATGGCCAGAATCCGCTGGGGAGAGAGGGCCTGGGTCTGGGCCAGAAACATGTATGATTGAAGATCGAAACGTGGATGGACCTCGTGCGTCTTTGCGGGGAGAAATTTCATGAGTGTACCTGAACGTCGTTGGATGAGAGTGACAATAGGGGATCCCGAGTGCCTGGATGGTCTCGTGCCCGGCATCGAACACGCCTAGTGGACCATTCCCGGAAAAAATTCAAGCCCGGGAGAACCGTCTGAACGGGTCGAGGAATCCGAGGGGCATCGGGAGGGAAGATGCAATGCCTGCTGGTGTTGTCGGACAGGAGGTGAGGATGTGTGTTTTTTGTGTGCCGGGTGTTGTCTCCAGGCCACGCGAATTGTGACCAAAAAGTCATACCGGCCAGGAGTGATAGTTCTCAAAATATTAAATTTCAGACGGTTAGGGCGTGTTTGTTTGGGTGGCATGATTCATGTATAAGCTTCAGCTATGCGACAGAGAACGATTAAAAAAAAGGTTGAGTGTTCAGGCATAGGACTGCACAGCGGCAAAAAATTGCGGCTGGTGATGCGCCCGGCAGAGCAGGACGCGGGCATTGTCTTTCAGCACATGGGAGATGACGGCAAGCGCACCCTGCGTCCTCGTCCTGAAAGGGTCGTGTCGACGGGATTGGCCACAACGCTGGGGGTGGGTGACCGGACCATCGCCACGGTCGAACATCTCATGGCAGCCATTGCCGGGCTGGGTATCGACAACCTCGTTATCGAGGTGCACGGAAACGAGATCCCCATCATGGACGGCAGTGCCGCCAGCTTCGTTTTTCTTCTCCGGTCCGCGGGGATTCGTAAACAGTCCGGTGCCAAGCGGGTTTTTCGGGTCAAGCGGGATCTGACTTTTGAAAAGGATGGCAAAAAGATCCGGGTCGCTCCTTACGACGGATTCCGGGTTACCTATACCATAGATTTCGACCATCCCCTGGTGGGCGAGCAGACCTTTACGCTGGATCTTTCTCCCGAGAAGTTCATGCGTGAAGTTTCCAAGGCCAG
>CAYWJL010000135.1:0-5967 GCA_964458145.1 uncultured Desulfovibrionales bacterium
ACGGATTTCCGCCGCCAGCAGCCGTGAAAGATTGATCCTTTCCCGGCCCGGAGCGGCCAGGGTGGAAAATTTATCCGACACATCCCGGCACATGTGAACAAAGGAATCGGTTTCCTTGTTGATGGACCGGATGTCGTTTTTGATCCGTTGCAGATCGTCCTTCAATGCCTCTGCGGTTTCCGGATACTGCTCGGACATCTTTTTGACGACGGCGTCAATGCGGCGCTGCAGGAGCTTGACAGCGTCGCCTTTGGCAGAACCGTGCCCGGCGCCGTCGTGACAAAGGGCGAAGCCATTTTCCCGCGCATCGACGTTGCAAAGGAAATCGCGTATCTCGAGGAACGACACGCCAGCGGGGCCGAGGTGGTCTCGGTGATGGGGGCCTTTGCCCCGGCACTGGGGATGATCGGTACGGTCATCGGCCTCATCCTCATGCTCCAGACCATGAGCGATCCCAGCAGTATCGGGCCGTCCATGGCCGTTGCCCTGATCACCACGTTTTACGGGGCCGTCCTCGCCAATCTGGTTTTCAATCCTCTGGCCGGAAAATTGCGGACCAGGAGCAAGGAGGAAGTGCTCATCCGGGAGATGATCCTGGAAGGGGTGCACTCCATCTCCAAGGGGGAGAATCCCCGGGTCATCGAAGAGAAACTCAACAGCTATCTCCCTCCCAAGATCCGAAAGATCAGCGATTGATGCGGGTCGTGATGTCCACGCAAACAGGCCGTCGGTGCAAGGAGGGGTTGCGCCCGGCCCGGAAACGAACATGCACGGTGCCTCAGGCACGAGGGAGAACCGGCAGTCATGGCCAAGAAATCACGTAACAACCAGCCTGAAGACGAAATGCCCGCGTGGCTGGTCACGTTTTCCGACCTGATGACGCTGCTCCTGACCTTTTTCGTGCTTCTGCTCAGTCTGGCCTCGCTCATGGACGAGCGCAAGGTGAAGCTCTCCATCGGATCGATTCAGGGCTCATTTGCCCTGGGTAGGGGAAATGCCCAGCCCCTTACCAAAGATAAGCAACCGGTCATCACCGAGCCGGGTGCCATGGACGGATCAGGATCCGAGGACCTGGAACCCTTGAAAGGTCTTGTCTGGGAAGAGAACGGGGAGGACTTGGATTTCCAGTCGAACCGTTTCATCCAGATTTTTTCCGTGGACACCAGGATGCTCTTCGGCCCCGGCGAGACAAGACTTTCACCGGAAGGAGAACGGCTCATCCGGCGTATCGCCCCGATCCTGGCCGAAGTAGCCTATCCCCTGCTGATTACGGGCCATACGGCTTCCCTGCGATCGGAACTTGCTTCAGGGTACGTGGTGGGCGAGGAAGACAGGGGCGTGGATCTTTCCTGGAACCTTTCGTTGCAGCGCGTCCTGAATGTCTACCGGGCCCTTATCCGGGAGGGGGTGCCTGCCGCAAACATCCGCCTGGAGGCATTTGGCAGATTTCGGCCCAAGGCCGCCAACAGTACGCCCGAGGGTCGCGCTGCCAACAGAAGAGTGGAATTCATCCTGGATCGTCGCGGCAGTACATGGAGTCACCAAATGGCCCGGCAGATCGGCACGGACGGTCATCTGGACGACAATACATACAAGTATCATGATTTCGTTTTCGAATTCAACGGGACAAAGCCTCGGTGATCCGGGGACCCCAGGGACCCAATGGCCAGGAAGAAAGAAAAGAAAGCCGCAGGAGGCGGGGGGAGCGGGTGGCTGGTCACTTTTTCCGACCTGATGACGCTGCTTCTGACCTTTTTCGTGCTCCTTCTGTCCATGTCATCCATGGACAAAACCGTGGTCACGGAGGTGGTCTCGTTTTTCAGGGAAAACGTGAGTCCCCTGGACGAGTCCGGTGCGAGCCGCATCGAAACCCGATACGAGATTTTGCGCAAGCTTCTGGAAAATCCTTTTGACATCATCAACAAGCCTGATCGCATCAAGGATCTTCTCTTTCCCAACGAGATCCTGCCGCCGGAGATTTCCAAGGGCGAGCTGGACAAGAATCTGATGGTCCTCAAGCGACCCGAAGGGGTGGCCCTGGTCCTGACGGATCAGATACTCTTTCCCTCGGGGCAGACGACCCTGACAAAGGTGGGCGAGCGGCTCATCCAGGAGGTCGGAGCCTTTTTGATGACCACCACCGCATCGGTGAATATCGCCGGATATACGGATTCGGTTCCTGGAAGACGGATCGACAATTTCGAGATCGCAGCCCGTCGGGCCATGTCGGTCTTGCGTTCTCTCCAGGCCATGGGTATGCGACCCGAACGGTTTTCCGTATCCGGATACGGACCCCATTTTCCCATTGCCGACAATGCGACACCCGAGGGGCGGGCCAAGAACCGAAGGATCGAAATCCTGGTCAAGACCGGTTCGCATACCTATCTTTAAGCGTGATCACGAGATAGAATCGATGCGAGTACGCTCTTTACTGCATGACCCCAATCAACCGCCGAGGATCGGACCTTCGGGATAACGAACAAGGACAGCACCATGGCAGACACAACGAACAAGGACGTCGAAGCTCCTCCAAAGAAAAAAAGCGCCATTGTAAAGTGGCTGATTTTGTTGATTCTGTTGGCTGCATTGGGTGCGGGTGGTTTTTTTGCCTACCAGCATTTTTTCGCGAAGAAGGGTGGTCCCCAGAATGCAACGGCTCAGGGGGAAACTTCGGGGAATCAGGCGGGTGACGAAGACGAGGGGGACGAGGATGAGCCCGGTCAGCAGCCCCAGATGTTTTCCATGCCTTCCTTTGTGGTCAATCTGGCCGATCCTCTGGGACGTCGTTATCTGAAGATGTCTCTTGAGATAGAGGTCAAGAACGAGGCCGCTCTCGAAAAGACGGAAAAGTCCCTGCCCAGGATCAAGGATGCCCTGTTGCTCCTGCTCTCGAGCAAAACCTATGGTGATCTTTCGACCATGGAGGACAAGATCGCCCTGAAGAACGAGATCCTGTCCAGACTGAGTCAGATTGTGGGGAACGGCAAGGTGACCAATGTGTATTTCACGGAATTCATCATTCAGTAGCCACCATCTCAAAATACACTAAGAAATCTGTCAAAAGGCCTGCGAGACCCGTATGAACAAGATTCTCAATCAGGATGAAGTCGATGCCCTGCTCAGGGGGCTGTCAGGCGGCGAAATAGAGGTTGAAGACGACATCTCCGCGGATGAAGGAGATATCGTCGCCTTCGACCTGGCCAATCAGGATCGCATCATCCGTGGGCGCATGCCGGTTCTCGAGATCATCAACGACCGCTTTTCCCGGCTCTCGTCCAATTCTCTGGCCAACTCCATACGCAAACGGGTGGATGTGAACCCCGTCTCCATCGACATGTCCAAGTTCGGGGACTTCATGCGTTCCCTGCCCGTGCCCACGAGCATCAATATTTTCAAAATCGAGCCTCTGCGAGGCAACGCCATCCTCATCGTGGACACACGGCTGGTCTTTTCCCTGGTGGAGAATTTTTTTGGCGGGGCGGGTTCCCAGCCCAAGGTGGAGGGGCGTGATTTCACCCCCATCGAGCAGCGGATCATCGATACGGTGGTCAGATTTCTGCTGACCAATCTGGAAGATGCCTGGCGGCCGGTCCACGAGGTGAACATCGAGCTGGTCCGCTCGGAGATCAACCCCCAGTTCGCGTCCATCGTTCCCCCCAGTGATGTGGTGGTGGTCATCTCCTTCGAGGTGGAGCTGGAAAATTCCATCGGGTCCATGCTCATCGCCCTGCCCTATGCGACCATCGAACCCATCCGTTCCAAATTATACGCAGCCTTCCAGTCCGAGCGGCTCGAAGTCGACCATGCCTGGATTTCCAGGTTCAGGGATCGGCTCATGGAAACACCGGTGACCATGGATGTCACCCTGGGCGGTTGTGAACTGAGCGGCAGGCAGCTGCTCAACCTGGACGTCGGGGACATCATTCTCCTGGATGCGGACGAGGACGACATGCTCAAGGCCGAGATTCAGGGGGTGCTCAAATTCTTCGGGCGACCCGGGGTGGTCAAGGGGAACAAGGCCTTTCAGATTTTCAAGGAAGAAGAAACCCATTTTTAGGGATAGGCGGTACGTTCGGCGGAGCAGTGAACGCTCGTGCTGCAGCGACCGCAGCCACGGCGATGCCCCCACAGGACTGAAAAAGGGCTCGCCCGAGGAGAGATTATGACGGATCAGGACAATCAGGACAAATTGGCCGAAGAATGGGCAGCAGCCCTGGAGCAGGATGGGAGCGGGGACGCGGGCGGCGGGCAGGACGACGACGCTCTTGCGGCCCAGTGGGCAGCGGCCCTGAGTGAGGATCAGCCCGGAGGCACCGCCAAGCAGGGAGGCGGCGACGACCTGGCCGATGAATGGGCAGCAGCCCTGGCTCAGGACGAGCAGGACAAGTTCAAGCAGGAACAGAGCCGGGGTGTGGAGGCCCGTCAGGGACGGGATTACGAGTACAAAAATTTGACGGCTGACGCCAAGGTCAATCAGGGTGAAAAGACCAAACGGGATCTGGATTTCATTCTCGACATCCCCCTGAGTGTCAGTGCCCAGCTCGGCAGTACCCAGCTCCTGATCAACGAACTTCTGCAGCTCGGTCAGGGTTCGGTCATCGAGCTGAACAAACTGGCCGGCGAACCCCTGGAAATCCTGGTTAACGGGAAGCTCGTGGCCCGAGGCGAAGCCGTGGTCATCAACGAAAAATTCGGGGTTCGTCTCACCGATATCATCAGTCCCATCGAGCGGGTGAAACAACTTGCCTAACGCGACCTCGTTATCCGGATCACCCTCGTACATGGGGGAATTTCTGCAGATGATGGGCTGGCTGTGTGTCATCCTGGCCCTGCTCTTCGTGGTTCTGCACCTCCTCAAGCGCTATGGCCACAAAGCCGGACTGCGCGTAGGCGGGGGCAAGGATCTGAAGATACTCGGGCAGGTGGGGCTCGGACCCAGGAAAAACCTGGTCGTGGTCCGTTTTTTGAATAAAATTCTCGTGCTCGGTGTTACCGACACCCAGATCAACCTCGTCACGGAGATGACCACGGATGAGAGTACCACCTTTGAAGATGTCCTGGACACGACAACCCCCTCGAACGAAGACTCTCGTCCCGGTTAGCCTGTTTCTGTTCCTGATTCTGGTGCCTGCCCTGGCATGGGCGGCCGATCCCGCCATGCCGACCCTCTCCCTGACCCTCTCCGGGGATCAGACCTCTCCGGAAAAAGTCTCGGTGCTTCTGGAGATTCTGGCCCTTTTCACGGTCCTGTCCCTGGCCCCGGGCATCGTCCTGACCATGACCTCCTTCACCCGGATCATCATTGTCTTCCATTTTTTGCGCCAGGCCATGGGTACCCAGCAGATGCCTCCCAACCAGGTTCTGGCCGGGCTGGCTATTTTCGTTACCGTGGCCATCATGACCCCGGTGGGTTCCCAGATCAATGAGGAGGCCCTGCAACCCTATCTCAACGAGGAGATCGGTTACAAGGAGGCCCTCGCCCGGGCCGAGGTTCCTCTGCGCGGTTTCCTGTTCAAGCATACCCGGGAAAAGGATCTTTCCATTTTCTATTCCATCTCGGGTCTCGAGCGACCCAAGACCAAGGAAGACGTGCAGACCAAACTTCTGGTCCCGGCCTATATCATCAGTGAACTCAAGACGGGGTTCCAGATCGGCTTTCTGATCTATGTTCCCTTTCTCATCCTGGACATGGTCGTGGCCAGTGTCCTTTTGTCCATGGGTATGATGATGCTTCCCCCGGTCATGGTGTCCCTGCCGTTCAAGATTCTGCTCTTTGTCATGGTGGACGGGTGGAACCTGCTTCTGGGATCGTTGGTCAACAGTTTTATGTAAGAGGAAAGGGTTGTTAAGGGTTAAGGGTTAAGGCAGAAGGCAGAGGGCGCAGGAGACAGTGCGCAGTACACAGTGCGCAGGACGGAAAATGGCGTCATCCCGGACTTGATCCGGGATCTTGAAGGCCGGGGGACG
>CAYWJL010000136.1:0-5965 GCA_964458145.1 uncultured Desulfovibrionales bacterium
GCCCTGCTAGTATGTAGCATACAATCCGCGCGTCAATTACTCTTTGACGGCGACCTCGCTCTTCTCGGCCTCATCTTCCTCGGGTTGCTTCTTTTTCTTGCCGAAGAAATGGGCCACCCAGATCCCCAATTCATACAGAATGATCAACGGACCGGCCATGAGGGTCTGGGAAACGACGTCCGGTGGTGTGAGCAGGGCAGAAACCACAAAAGAGCACAGGATCGCGTACTTGCGCTTCTTGCGCAAGCCTGAGGCCGTGACCATGCCCAGACGGGCCAAAAAAAAGATGAACAGGGGCAGCTCGAAAATGACCCCGAAGGCAATGAGGAGTTTCAGGGAGAAACCGAGATATTCCCGAATGGTAGGCATGGGCCGGATAAAATCCGTGGCAAAACCCATGAAGAATTTGAACCCGAAGGGAAAAACCACGAAGTAGCCGAACAAGGCTCCGCTCACAAAAAACAGCGCGGAAAAAAACGCCATGGGCACGAAATAACGTCGTTCGGAGTCATACAATCCCGGGGCCACGAATTTCCAGATCTGATAGAAAATGTACGGGCTGACCGCAAAAAGACCGGCCACGAAAGCGACCTTCAGATAGGTGAAAAAGGCCTCGGGCAGGGAGGTGAAAATGAGCGTGCTCTCAGGTGGCAGGACCTTGATGAGCGGCGCCATGAGAAGATTGAACAATCTCTCGGCAAAGGCATAACATCCCAGAAAGCCTATGACAGCGGCGATGCTGCAGCGGACCAGGCGTTTCCTGAGTTCGTCGAGATGGCCGGTAAAGGTCATCTCCTCAGCTTTCCCGGACGTGGCGGCGGATTCTGATGATGCGGTGGTCGTTTGTTCTTCAGCCATGATGGATCAGGCCCCCTTGCCGGTCACGCCGCTATCCGCATTTTCCTTGTGCCGGTCTTTGCCCGCATCATCACTCACCACCTCGGCCTCCACCGCCGGAGTATCCTCGGAAGCGCTCTTGTTCTTGGCATAAAGCTCTTTTTCCGCTTCCTTGGTTTTTGCAGCCTCTTCGGCCTGTTGCGCTTCAAGATCGATGGTCCGTTTGACATCGGAACTCATCTTCTTGCGCTAGCCCCAGGCCCTGCCACGGGTTCTGGCTACCTCGGGAAGTTTCTTGGGACCAATGACAATGAGTGCCACGACCAGAATAATCAGTATTTCAGTAGTACCTATTCCAAACATGATTCAACCGTTGCTGAAGTGGATGAGCAAGGACACGAACATTCGGGAACAAATCCCGCAACAGGACGACAAAACCGCAGGCCGTGCGCTTGCGCCGGAATTGGTGCATGCTCCACATCCTGCGGTTTTGACGTGTACAAAATTACCGATCAAAAAACCAGTCTTTCCGACCGGATTTTCTACTCCCACTCAATGGTGCTCGGCGGCTTGGACGAAATATCGAGGACCACCCGGTTGACGCCCTTGACCTCGTTGATGATCCGATTGGAAATTCTGGCCAGGACTTCCGTGGGAATTCTGGACCAGTCCGCGGTCATGGCGTCCACGCTGTCCACGATGCGCAGGGCAATCACGCTCTCGTAGGTCCGCTCATCACCCATGACCCCAACGGTCTTCAGGGGCAGCAGGACGGCAAATCCCTGCCAGACTTTGTAATACCAATTGGTGGCCTTGAGTTCCGAGGTGACGATCTTGTCCGCTTCCTTGAGCACGTCAAGCCGCTCTTTGGTGATCTCGCCGATGATCCTGATGGCCAGGCCGGGGCCGGGAAAGGGATGTCGCCAGACAATGGAATCGGGCATGCCCAGCTGCTGAGCCACCTTGCGAACCTCGTCCTTGAAGAGTTCGCGCAAAGGTTCAACCAGAGAAAGGGTCATCTTCTCGGGCAGCCCCCCCACATTGTGATGGCTTTTGATGACTGCCGAGGGCCCCTTGAAGGATTCGCTCTCGATGACATCGGGATACAGGGTTCCCTGGGCCAGAAAAGAGACATCCGGAAGGGCCTTGGCTTCCTTGTCAAAGACCTCGATGAAGGTATGCCCGATGATCTTGCGCTTCTCCTCGGGATCGCTGACGCCTTCGAGGCGTCCCAGAAAGAGATCAGCCGCCTTGACGTGGATCAGGTTGAGATCGAAATGCTCCCGCAGAAAGCCGGTCACTTCCTCGGCCTCGTTCTTCCTGAGCAACCCGTTGTCCACAAAGATGCAGTGCAGGCGTTTGCCGATGGCCTGATGCAGCAGGGCCGCGACCACCGTTGAGTCGATGCCTCCGCTCAATCCGCAGACCACCTGGGCGTCACCCACCTGCTCGCGCAAGGCCGGGATGACGCTGTCTACAAAAGAAGCCATGGACCACCCGGCCTTGAGCCCGGCAATGTGAAAGATGAAATTGCCGAGGATGGTCTCCCCCTGCTCGGTGTGCATGACCTCGGGGTGGAATTGCAGGCAATAGATGCGACGCTTTTCATCGGCCATGGCCGCCACGTCGACGGTTTCGGTCTTTCCAACGACCGAAAATCCGGGAGGCGGGGTGAGCACCTTGTCACCGTGAGACATCCACACGTTGAGTTTTTTTCCGGAATTGAGATTTTCCCACAATGGTGTCGCACCGCAGAACTCGATCTCGGACCGGCCATACTCCCTATCCTTGGCAGGTGCTATTTCACCGCCCAGGAGCTTGGCGGTGAGCTGCATGCCGTAGCAGATGCCCAGAATGGGAATGCCCCAGGAAAAAATCTCCTGGGCGATACCCGGGGATTCGGGATCGGTAACCGATGCCGGTCCCCCGGAAAGAATGATCGCCTTGGGATCGAGCTCCCGTATCTTGTCCAGATCCATGGTGCACGGATGGATCTCCGAATACACCCCGGCCTCACGCACCCTGCGCGCGATGAGCTGCGTGTACTGGGAACCGAAATCGAGAATGATGACGGAATCTGGTCGTTCCATACCTTAATTTCCTCTGAGTGCGGTCAAAGAACCGCGTCTGGTGTTATATGCAGCAGGTTGGTTGATATGCGGAACAATCAATACGATTCAACCCTGTAATTGGGCGCTTCCTTGGTGATGATCACATCGTGCACATGGCTCTCCCGAAGACCGGCCGGTGAAATACGCACGAACTGGGACTTGGTCTGGAGGTCTTCGATGGTCGGACATCCGAGATACCCCATACCGGATCGCAGTCCGCCGAGCATCTGTTCGATATTGTCCACCACCGACCCCTTGTAGGGAACCCGACCCACAATCCCTTCGGGAACCAGCTTGTGAGAGTCCTTCTTATCCTGGAAATACCGGTCACTGCTGCCCTCGCGCATGGCATCGATGGACCCCATGCCCCGGTAGATCTTGTACCGGCGTCCCTGATACAAAATGGCCTCGCCCGGACTTTCATCGGTTCCGGCAAACAGACTGCCCATCATCACGGAATCGGCACCCGAGGCGATGGCCTTGACCAGATCCCCGGAAAACTTCACACCGCCATCGGCAATGACACACTTGCCCATGGCATGACAGACCTCGACGGCATCCATGACGGCTGTCACCTGGGGTACGCCCACCCCGGCGACCATCCGGGTGGTGCAGATGGAACCCGGACCGATGCCCACCTTGACCGTATCCACTCCGGCATCCACCAGGGCTCTCGCCCCATCGCTGGTGGCTATATTGCCGCCCACGAGCTGACACTGGGGATACTTGACCTTGATGGCTTCCACGGATTTGAGAATATTGGATGAATGACCATGGGCCGAGTCAAGAACCAGGAGGTCCACGCCGGCCTCGATGAGGGCCGCGGCACGATCGTCGCGATCACCACCGACACCGATGGCTGCACCGACCCGTAAGCGACCGAGATCGTCCTTGCAGGCATGGGGATATTTGCGGACCTTTTCGATATCCTTGATGGTCAAAAGCCCTTTGAGCTTGTTGTCTCCATCCACGACCAGCAATTTTTCGATGCGGTTCTTGTGCAGCAAGCGCTTGGCCTCGCTCTGGGAGATACCCACCGGAACCGTGACCAGATTCTCGCTGGTCATGACTTCCTTGACCATGATGGCCATGTCGCTGACGAAACGAACGTCACGGTTGGTGATGATCCCTACCAATTGACCGTCACGCACAACAGGCAGACCGGAAATTCTGTATTCGCTCATGAGATCGAGCACCCGTCCCACTGCGTCGTCGGGATCTACCACAATGGGATCGACGATCATCCCGCTCTCGGATTTTTTGACCTTTTCCACCTCGAGCCGCTGCCGCTCGATGGGCATGTTCTTGTGGACGATCCCGATTCCCCCGGCTCTGGCCAGAGAGATGGCCATGCGGGATTCAGTCACCGTATCCATGGCAGCGCTGATCAGAGGGATGTTCAGTTTCAGGGTAGGCGTGAGGTACGTGGACAGCTCGACCTGATCGGGCAGCACTTCGGAGTATTTGGGGAGCAGCAGGACATCATCGAATGTCAGTCCCGTTCCAACTATCTTTTCCATGGGGCAGTCTCCATATGCTTGGTAGTATATTATGAAAAACCTCTGGGAATACGGATTCGAAAACATCGAATCCTCCAGAGGTTTGATTCAGCGAGGAAAAACAAACAGGCAGACGACTAGAGTCCGAGATAGGCCCGTTTCACATCCTGATTGTTCATCAGGGACTGCGCAGAGTCGGTCAGGGTGATGGCACCGTTCTCCATCACATATCCCCGATGGGCGACCTTGAGGGCCTGGTTGGCATTCTGCTCGACCAGAAAAACAGTGGTGTTGCTCTCGGTATTGATCTTCTGGATGATCTCGAAAATCTGCTTGATGATGAGCGGGGCCAGGCCCAGCGAAGGTTCATCCAGCAGCAGAAGTTTGGGCCGGGCCATGAGGGCCCTGGAAATGGCCAGCATCTGCTGCTCGCCACCGCTGAGGGTTCCACCGGCCTGGTTATTGCGCTGGGAGAGAATGGGGAAAAGGTCGAACACGTAGTCGAGATCCTTCTTGATACCATCCTTGTCCTTGCGAAGATACGCGCCCATGTCCAGATTTTCCATGACCGTCATATACGGGAAGATGAGTCGTCCTTCGGGAACCTGACAGATCCCCAGGGGTACGATCTTGTCGGGAGACATGGAGTGGATGGGATCCCCCTTGAACAGAATCTGACCGGACCGGGGCGGAACCACGCCGCACACGGACATGCAGATGGTTGTCTTACCCGCACCATTGGCGCCGATCAGGGTGATGATCTCTCCCTCGGCGATATCGATACTCACATCCTTGAGGGCCTGGATATTCCCGTAAAAGGTATTTATCCGCTCGATCTTAAGCATCGTGTTCCTCCCCGAGATAGGCCTTGATCACGTTGGGGTCCTTGCTCACTTCTTCGGGAGTGCCTGCAGCTATCCCCTGGCCGTATTCAACGACATAGACCCTGTCGGAAAGGCTCATGACCACCTTCATGTCATGTTCGATGAGAAGGACGGCTATCTTTTCCCTGTCCCTGATCCGCAGGACCAATTCACCCAACGAAGCTGTTTCCTGAGGGTTCATGCCGGCTGCCGGCTCATCGAGAAGGAGAAGAAAGGGGTCGGTGGCCATGGCCCTGGCGATCTCGAGACGACGTTGGTCCCCATAGGGCAGATTCTTGGCCAGTTCATCGGCAACCTGCTGAAGGCCGACTTTTTCCAGGAGTTCGTAACTCCTGTCAACAGTGTCCCGCTCTTCATTGCGGGTCTTCCTGTTCCGAAGAACCGCTCCCAGAATACCGGCGTGGGTTCTGCAATGACGCCCCACAATGACATTTTCCAGAACGGTCATGTTGGGAAAAAGTCGAATAGTCTGAAAGGTCCGGGCCATACCCTGTTCGGTGACCGTGTTCGGCTTCATGCCGTTGATACGGAGACGATTCGTTCCATCACGGGATATGTTGATGTCACCCTTGGTGGGGTTGTAGATTCCGGTGATGCAATTGAAAAAAGTGGTCTTGCCTGCACCATTGGGACC
>CAYWJL010000137.1:0-5956 GCA_964458145.1 uncultured Desulfovibrionales bacterium
ATGCCGTCTTCGAGCTCCCGAGCAAGGTACTCGTCTTTGAGAACCCCTTCCGAGTCACCGCTTCCCCGTATATCCACGCGAACCCCGGCGTAGCCGTATCCCGCGAAATAGGTGTAGATCTGACTATCCCTGCTGCGCATGGAATCACGCTTGCGATACGGAATATACTCGAGAATGGCCGGCACCCCCTCAGAGGCCACATCTTCAGGCAGCCAGATGCGCGCGGCCAGCCGGGTCCCGTCATCCATGGGTATCCACATGTTCTCGTGCACGACCACCTTGTGGGGGAAATCACGGACAATGCGCATGGTCGCCTCCCGGGCTTTCAATGGCAAATGGCAGAATCGAGCGGGCTTCCCGATATTTTTTCACGAGCTCTTCTTCGTTTGACGCCCCGAGATAGAGCACCGCGAACTCGTAACTGTAGCTGTCCTGCTCCCGCAATGATGACAGAAGTTGTCCCGGAGCGACCTGAACCAAAAGCTCGGCCTCGGGAAACCGTTCCTTGAGCGTGCGCACATCCTCGGGTGCGGGAACCTGACGGGCCACACCATCCTCAAAGGAACGGAGCATGAATTTGCCGGCCAGTGCAAAAGGACCCTGGCGATAAGGCAGCTCGGGTTCCCGTCCCAGGGCCACATCGATCATGACCGCATGGTTGGACTCCCCATCCACCATCCGGAACAGGGGGCAATGAGACTTGGAGATTCGGGTATTGATTTCCAGAAGACGGATGGAATCATCGGCCTCGTTCCAATAGAACTCTATATTGAAGGGGGAATCATTGTACCCGACATGCTGCATCACCTGCACGGTGGCCGTCTCCATGCGCTTGAGCACCCCGGGTGGAAGCAGCGAAGGATATTGATACCGGGTGAAGCACGAGGGATGGTCATCATCCCGAATGGAATCGACCGCCCCGTAGGCGTGAACATGATCGTCCAGCACATACCCTTCCAGGATTCGGCAATGCAGTGGTTTCCGTCCACCCCTTGTATCCATTGGGGGAGGTCGGCCATGTTCATGAAGATGTTGAACGGTCCGGCGAATCGGTAGATATGCTTGCGGATGATGGCCAGTGAACGTTCGAATTCCTCCTGGGAGCCGATGCGGAATCCCAGATGGGAACACACGGATTTCACAGGCTTGAGCCAGAAGGGGAAAGCCAGATCACATGTGGGACGAGGAGCAAAGGGATCGATGGCCTGAAAAGCCGGGACCATTTCAGGCACGATCTGTTTCTGCACTATCCGACCGAGATATTTGTGCTCACACCCGAGTACCGCCTCCAGACTGGGACCGCGAAGCCCCAGAGGCTCTCGAAGGACGGGGAGAATGGTGCTCACGGGAAAATCCCAATACCCGACAATGGCATCTACGGCCCCGGACAGTTCGCCCAGACGTTGACGATAGCGAGCAAGAAACGCACTCGCGTCAAACGTATCCACGCATTTGATATCTCTGGTACCGATCAGGGAATGATACCTGTAGGACGAAGCCTTGCTCAAATCCTGCAACTGAGCCATGTTGAATGGATCTGTGCCGACGATGAAGATGTATGCGGCCATGGCGTCCACCTTGCTCATGGTTTATCATCTATGAAATGCCCCTGGGGGAGGGAACGTCCGCTCCCGGGGATGGTTGTGAAATCCTTTTCCCGTAATCCCGGAATGTCCGCTTTTTACGGATGGTCCGCTCTAGGAGCATCGCGTTGATTGCATCAAAAAAATATACATATCATTTGCTTGTAGTTCATGTGAGACGTATCGTTCTTTATACCGAATCAACAGGAAGTAAAAACTTGCAAGCTTCATACTCACACTGAAAAGACGACCATACGAGTTGAAATAAATGATAACCTCTTCTTGTTTATCCAACAAACAGATGATCGATTCTGTATCGATACATCTTCCAAAATGCCATTATACTCATAATATCGCAAAAAAAATGGCGAACCATTGGTTCGCCATTGTGTTATGTCATACACTCAAGTTTACGCTGTCTCAGATTTTGTTTTTCTGGACAACAAGTAAAATTTATTTCATATCATCAATAGATTTTTCCGTCTCACCAATCGTCCCTTTCATACAAGGAGAGGAAACCATGAAATGTTGTGCAAAACTCATGATAACCGTCTTTCTGGTGATGGCCTCGTCCGTCCTCGCTCATGCCTTCATGAACTATCCTGCCATGCTGGAAGATAAGATCTCCCAATACCCGAGATCAGAGATTCTGCAGACAACCTGCATGGAAGCAACCTCCCAGGTCATCCTGCAAACGAATGATCCCATGGAGAAAGTGGCCGCATTCTACAAGCAGGAGCTGCAGAAAAACGGGTTGCATCTGGAAATGGAAACCCGTCAGGCCACGGGATGGAGTATCATTTTCAGTGATGACAAAGCAGGCGGCATGGTCGGGGTGCATGAAGACGGTCCCGGCAAGATTATCGTGAGCATTGTCTACAGTGTCGAGTGACGCGGGTGATCGAGGCGAATGTCCACTACCTGCTTGCAACCCTACCCTTTTGACCCGATAACCTTGTCAACGAGCCGGGCCAATTCAAAAATTCTGTAGGGCTTTCGCAAAAACCCGGCCAGATCGTTGCTCCATGATTCGTTATGGCTTTTGGTATCCGAGAATCCCGAAGCGATGATCACCCTGCAATGGGGATCGATCTCCTGCATCCGAATGAACGCTTCACGCCCGTCCATCTCCGGCATCCTCATATCCATGACCACGACATCTATCTCCCCATGCCTGGATGAGAAGACATCCACAGCCTGTCTGCCGTTGGACGCGCTGATGACGGTATAGCCCAGGTCCTCGAGAAGCGTCTTTTCCGTGATCAGGATGGATTCCTCATCATCCACGAGCAGGATGGTTCCACTTCCCCTGCCACCTGTTTCCCGATGCTTCCGCATGCTTTCTGGACGCACTCCACAAGGCAGGAGAATACGGAAGGCCGTCCCCCTGCCCTCCTCGCTCTCCACGGTGAGCTCGCCATGATGACTGTGGATACTGCCGTAAACCGAAGCGAGGCCGAGTCCGGTTCCTTGCCCCTGACTTCTGGTGGTGAAAAAGGGCTCGAATATTCTGTGCATGTTTTTGCGGGAAATCCCCACACCGGTATCACGGACCAGGAGTTCGACATGTTCACCGGGCTCGAGATTGAAGGAGGTGGCTGCACAATACGCTGCATCCACCTGCCTGGTGCTGGTTTCGATACGCAGTTCTCCGCCATCGGGCATGGCATGCTCGGCATTGAGCAGAAGATTGAGCACTGCGTTTTGCAGGGAAGATGCATCCCCGTACACCCAGGCATTATCGGCTCGCTCGAGGACGACGGTCATGATCCTTCTGTCCATGGTTCGGGTAACGATGGCCATGGTATCATCGATGAGAGCGTGCAGGTCCACTTCTGTGGGCACCATGTTTTCCTTGCGGCCGAATGCAAGAAGCTTCGATGTCAGGTCCTTGGCACGGCTTGCCGATTGCAAAATGAGATCGATGTATCTTTCCCTCTCCTTTGCCGGGAGATTTTCCCGCTGCTGCAATACTTCCGTAGCCCCCATGATCCCGCTGAGCATGTTGTTGAAATCATGGGCCACCCCCCCTGCAAGCTGACCGATGGCATCCATCTTCTGACTATGGCGAAGCTGTTCCTGAAGTGTCATTTCCCGGGTGACATCCCGAAAAACAAGAACAACACCCTGGATGTCCCCGGAATCCGAGCGGATGGGGGCACCTGAATCCGCAATCTGATATTCACTTCCATCCCTGGCAACGAGAACGGTGTGGTTGGCCAACCCCACTATCTGATCGGTTGCCAGAACCTTTTCCACGGGATTGTCCACGGGTTTACGTGTGTGGGCATTGATTATTCTGAACACATCGAAAAGAGGTTTGCCCGAAGCATCTTCCGTCTTCCATCCGGTGAGTTTTTCGGCAACCGGATTCATTCGGGTGACATGTCCCCGGGTATCCGTGGCAATGACCCCATCGCCGATGGAATCGAGGGTGATACGCAGATTTTCCTGACTGCGACGCAGACTTTCAAGAGCCTTGTTCCGCTCGGCAATGAAACGTGCCTGCTGGACATTGAGATAGGCAGTAGTGGAAAGTTGATTGGCCAGCGTGAAGAGCATGCGGGTAATTTTTTCGTATCGCTCAAGCGGCATGGCCGGAACCTCTCGGAACGCGCTGATCACCTCGTCTTCATCCGCTCCGATTTCCCGGGCGTATTCCCGCATTTTTTCTTCGCTTTGGGTCTCGTCGCGAACCTGTCCGGCCAGCCAGCTGGCCACATGGGTTCCGCCCACCGTGATGGACGCTCCCGCATCCCAGAGCCCCGAACTTATGCAGGGCTGAACGATGGGTCCCTGGGTATTGATCCGTCCGAGCAGGGCATCGGACTTTTCGCAATTGGCCCGCCCCTTTTCTGTCTTGCGAATGATATGCTCACACAACCGGGTGAAATTGCTCGGCCTGGTGAGGGGGGTTCCATCGGGCCTGGTGATAAGGGATGCCAGTCCGGTTGCAGCGGAAAATTCATCCTGGAGCTGCTGGATTTCTTCCGGATTGAACAGGTCTTCAAAGGCGATCTCGCCGGTTTGCTCGAAGGGTCTGGTGAGAGCGACAATGCGTTTTTCCAGAGCCAGCTCCATCTGTTTGCGCTGGCTGATGTCCGTGACAAACCCTTCGATGTGCAGCAAATCGCCCTGATCGTCGTAAATACCGCACCCTTTTTCCCAGACCCATTTGGTCCTTCCGTCAGCGGTCCGTATTTCATATTCGATCTCGAAGGGCTCATGGTTGTGGAGTTTTTCCTGACATTGTCTCCAGATCATTTCCCGGTAGGCGGGAATAATGAGATCGTTATAGGCAAGACGGCTGTTTCTCTGAATGTCCGAGGCCCGGTATCCTGTCAGGTCCAGGCATCCTTCGCTGATGAACTCCATGGTCCAGTCCCTGTCGTTCAGGCAACGGTACGCCATACCGTTGAGGTTGCCCAACAGGGTCGTATGCTGCACATTCTGCCTTTGCAGAGCCTCCGATGTTTCCTTGTGAGATGTTATGTCCGTATGCGTCCCGACCATGCGGGTCGCCCGGCCGCCGGAATCCCGCGCAACAGCCTTTCCCCGGCCGAGTATCCACCGCCACCGGCCGTTTTTTGTCTGCATGCGAAACTCAACGGCAAAATCATCGCGCAACCCCTGGATACATGCCTCATTGGCCTGCAGGGCGACATCACGATCCTCCGGATGAATGAGATCCAGCCAGGAATCGACATGGGCAGGCACTTCACAACCCTCATATCCGAGCATGGCCGCATACCCGGGGCTGTAATAGGTTTCCCCGGTGACAACGTTCCAATCCCAGATACCGTCCCGGCTCGCCTCCATGGCCAGTTTGAAACGTTCCTCGCTCTTTCGCAGGGCCTCTCTGATTTCAGGGTGATCCCCCGTACCCTCCGATTTTCGAAGTTTCGTCACATCACTCGTGTCCATGCTCTTACACTTCCTCCCGGATCAACTTGAGCAGGTCCTCGGCCGTGACCTTGGCGGTCATGTCCGTGCCCTCGAGCAGGGAATCGGCCAATTCGCGCTTTTCGTGATGCAGTTTGACGATCTTTTCCTCGATGGTTCCCCTGCCGACAAGCCGGTACACGGTCACCGGGCGATCCTGACCGATGCGGTGGGCCCGATCCGATGCCTGATCTTCAACAGCCGGATTCCACCATGGATCCATGTGGATGACATAATCGGCAGCCGTCAGATTGAGACCGGTGCCCCCCGCCTTGAGGCTGATCAAGAAAAGATCCCCCTCACCCGCCTGGAACGCGGCCACTTCCTTCTTGCGTTTGCCCGCCGGGGTCGACCCATCCAGGTACCGGTAGTCGATTTTTTCCCTGTCGAGATATTCCCGGATAAGGTTTAGATGACTGACAAACTGACTA
>CAYWJL010000138.1:0-2065 GCA_964458145.1 uncultured Desulfovibrionales bacterium
TGCCTGGCTCGGTCAGACAGTCAAACCGCCCAGAACGGGGCAAGCCGGCCACTCTCTTCCTGGTACTTGTACACGAACACATTTACCGTGGTGGTGGGGAAGGACGGGGTGATTTAGGAGAAAAGATTTTCCATGTGGGTGGGGACAACGGCAAAGCAAGCCCGTTTGCCTTTTTCCAGTGATCCGTATGCCGCATCGATTTTGAGCGCCTTCGCGCTGTTGCTTGTAATCAGTGCCAGAGCCTGTGGGGGTGTGAGGGAACTACGCAGATTCCGGAGAAAAAATTCAAGTTCGTTCCACAGGTCGAGGTCATGATTGGAGGCTATGCTGTCCGTTCCCAGGCAGGTGTTTATGCCCGAGTGCATGATTTTCTCCCAGGGGGCGCGTCCTTCGCCGATGAAATCGTTGCTGCGAGGACAGAGACAGACATGGGTCCCGGATGCGGCAAGGGTCGCGATGTCAGTGTCCGAAACGCGCACACAATGTACCGCCAGGGTGCCGTCGTCCAGCAGGCCCAGCGCGTGGGCATGCTCTACCGGGCTGCGCCCCTTGCTGCCGCAGTCCGCAAGCATGCCTGCCTTTGCAAGCATTTGGGCGAATTCACCGGTTCCCCGGGCCACGATGTCCTCTTCTTCCTGATTTTCGGCAAGATGGATGGAAAAGGGAAGACCCGCTGTCTGGTCGGCCTTTTGTACGGCCTGCAGAAGTTCCGCACCGGTGGAATAGAGGGCGTGCCCTGCTCCTGCCGTTCGGCCCATGGTGTAGGTTTTTTGGGGGAAGAATCGTGCTCCTTGAGCGGGAATTCGTGTGCCTATGGCTTCGCACCAGGCAGTAAATCCCATGTTTGATTCTTCCATGATGGCGGCGACGGCCACGCAATTATACGTGGCAATGTCCCCACAGAAGCAGGTACCTCCGGCTTTCATGCTCTCGAGGGCAGCACGTACGGCCTCCGGGTCGAAACCGGGAGGGGCATTCAGGAGCGATTGTACCCATTTGAGAAACCCCTGCTGCTGCACCGTTCTGCCTGCCATGTGGGAAAGCTCGAGATGGGTATGCGCATTGATCAGGCCGGGTACCAGAGTCACCTCTCCCAGATCCGTGACCTTGCCGGAAAAGGTATGTTTGAGGAGGGACCAGGTTCCGGTTTCCAGAATCCGCCGGCCGTCGTGGATCATGGCGAAATCCGCGACAGGATGTTTGCCCGGTTGCATGGTGATGGCTTGTGCCGCCCGGATGCAGTGTATCATGGGAAAAGGTACCGCGGTGTGCGGACAGATGTCAGACACACCTGGATGAGGCCCAGGTGGAGCGTTTCTTTCGATGCGATCTCAAGGCCTGTTCGGTGGATCAGATCATCCAGCCCTCCGGCAGCGATGAACGAACGGTAATGGGCATGGTGTTCCCTGCCGGCGAGACGTTCGATGGCTTCGGCGAACAGACGGGCAAATCGTCCGAACAGCGTGGTCGGACGGGTGTAGTCAATGAGCAGGATGTGTCCTTGCGGGGAGATGAGGCGTTTGGCCTCGGCCAGGATGGTTTCTCGCAGAAGCGCGGGTTTTTCGTGCAGGGCCATGGAGATGACGGCCAGATCGAATCTGCCGGTGGGGAGGCCTGTCCAGGCGGCGTTTTTCCGGATGAATGTGAGATTGGGATGTTTTCTGGCGTGGGCCTGTTTGAGCATGTCGTGGGAGAGATCCACGCCGGTGACCATGAACCCCCTGTCGGCCAGGCGGTTGGCCAGGGCGCCGGTGCCGCAGCACAGATCAACCACGGTCGTTGCCCCGATGCGGTCGGCCAGAGCCTGGGCCGCGCGGTATTCAGGCAGAAGGAGGGGAGAGATGATCAGGTCGTAGAACGGGGCCACGGACCGGTATTCGGTGTTTCGGTCATGAGGTGGTTTCATGGCATCGGCACCTGTCTCCAGCTTCTGCCGGATTGTTTTCCGGGAAAAAGGTCGTGTGGATGGCGTTGATCGTGGTCTCCAGCTCATCTCTGGGGACAAGGAAGTACAGGGCCGCTTTGGACGGGCCAAAGGAGATCATTTCGATACAGACGTCGGCTT
>CAYWJL010000138.1:2075-5921 GCA_964458145.1 uncultured Desulfovibrionales bacterium
CGCGCCGAAACAGCGGGCCGCAATGCCCTTGCACTTGAGCAGACCGTCGCCCACGATGGCGATGAGGGCGGCATCGTCCACCTTTTCGATGCGCTGGTAGGGTTTGGGCTTGAGGGTTTTCAGGGCTTTGTGGCCGGCTTCGAGATCGCTGCTGGCCAGAAGCAGACTGATGCAGGTCTGGGAGGTGACAACGGATTTGATGTTGATCCCTGCCTCGGCGATGCGGTTGGCCACGAGTCCGAGAATGCCCTGTCTGGCCCCGACGCCCGAGGCATGCACCTTGAGTATGCCGATGTCCGTGGTGTGGGCCACGCTTTTGACGGCCATGCGGCACCTGGGGCTCTCCGTGGTGATGACACTGCCCTGGATCTCGGGATGCAGGGTGTTCTTGATGGTGATGGGGATTTTTTTCCTGCGCACAGGTTCGATGGTTCGCGGATGCAGGATGGCCGCCCCGAAATAGGCCAGTTCGGCCGCCTCTTCATACGACAGGGTGGGGATGAGGGATGCTCCCGGCACTATTCTGGGGTCGGCGCTCAGAAATCCGTCCACATCCTTCCATATCTCCAGACTGTCCGCGTCCAATGCGGCAGCCACCACAGCGGCGGAGTAATCGCTTCCGCCCCGGCCGAAGGTGGTGATGTCTCCGTCCTCGCTGACCCCGAAGAACCCGGGCACAAAGACCACCGTATCCGGCCCGATGACCGGGACGAGGTGTTGCTGAAAATTTTCCGCCGTGCGTGTCAGATCGGCGGTTGCGTCCCCGAACTTGCCGTCGGTGAGCATACCGATGGTATGGGGTAATCTATAGGTGGCCTTGCATCCCCGGCATTCCAGGGCAAAGGCGAGCAGTGACGCTGAAAACCGTTCCCCGAAACTGCTGATGATGTCCCGCATCCTGGGAGAAATCTCCCGGGTGAAGTTGAGCCCGTAGTACAGCCGTTCCAGCCGGCTCAACGATCTGGCCAGATCACGGCCGAATTCCAGCTGTCTGTCCCTGCAGGCGATGAGGTGGTTGGCCACGAGGGTATGCTTGCTCTTGATCCGGCTGATGATGGCGGGAATATTCTCTTCGGCCTCCAGAGCCAGCTCCATGCCCTGAATCAGACTGTTGGTGATCCCGTTGAGAGCAGACACCACAATGACCTGACCCTTGCCGTGAACGGCGATGAGGTCGAGGATTTGCGAGATGGTTTCTTTACCGTGGAGGCAGCCGCCTCCGATTTTTATGACGTGCATTGAATTCAGTTTTAGGTTTTAGGTTTTACGTTTTAAGGAAGTGCGCAGTGCACAGTGCGCAGTGCGCAGGAACAACGCCTCGGCTGCATCCATCGTCTCCGTCGCCGGGGGTCCGTGAAGGTCCGTGCCCCGTCCGTGTCAGTCCTTCCCACCCGTGTCGGTCCGTGTCCCCACCGACTCCCGCAACTGGTCCACTTTGGCCCGCAGGTAATCCGCCACAATGCCGCCGGTGTCCTGGTCGTTCGTGTGCTCGAGGCCGTAGGCCTTGAGGTCGTCCTCGATCTGCTGCTCCATGCGCTCGGATTCCAGGAACATGATGTAGATGAGGACCAGAGTGGCTACGTTTTCCTCGCTGCCGTCGCACATGAGTTCGAGCTGATCTTTGGGCACGGTCTCGAAGAGTCGTGTGACAAAGAGGTCGATCCATTTGGCATAGAGGTCGGGAAGGATGGTCGGCACCATGCTGCCCAGATGTGCCGCTGTTTTCTCGTCGAGATTGGGCATGGTTATGGTCAGATAGTCCTTCAGTGCCTCGGTGCGGCGTCGGGCGTCCTGGTCCAGCCGCTGCATGAGTGTCCAGGTTATGTGCCCCCGGATGGCCGGTTCTGATAATGGCATGATCTCTATCCTTGCTCTTTTACGTTCTTAAATCTCTCAACTCTCTAAAATTCTCCAATTCTCAAACTTATTTTTTGATCACGCTGCGCGGCTTGCTGCCCTCCTGGGGGCCGATGATGCCGTCCTGCTCCATCTGTTCGATGAACCGGGCGGCCTTGTTGAAGCCGATGCGCAGTCTGCGTTGGATAAGCGAGATGGATGCTTTGCCGTGGTCCATGACAAAGGCCACGGCCTCGCCGTATTTGGGGTCGTCGGCAATGTCGTTCCCCGATCCTCCGGGGCCTTCAGGGGCATCCTGCTCCTGCTTCCAGCTGGAAAAATCCAGGTCGAAATCCTGTTCGCCCTTGGCGGCCCAGAAGTCCACCACCGAGGTGATTTCGTCATCATCCACGAACGCGCCGTGGATGCGGGTCAGGTTGCCTCCGCTCTTCTTGAACAGCATGTCGCCCCGACCGAGCAGATATTCCGCGCCCACGCCGTCCAGAATGGTCCGGGAATCGTGCTTGGAGCTGACCTGAAAGGCGATCCTTGACGGGAAGTTTGCCTTGATCAGCCCTGTGACCACGTCAACGGACGGCCGCTGGGTGGCCAGGATGAGATGAATGCCCGCTGCCCGGGCGAGCTGGGCCAGACGGACGATGGACACCTCCACCTCCTTGCCCGCCGTGAGCATGAGGTCGGCCAGTTCGTCCACGATGATCACCAGGTAGGGATAGGGATTCAGCCCCTGGAGCTCTTCGGGGCGGACATTGCCCATGGCCGAAAGCTTCTGGTTGTAGCTCGCGATATTGCGCACCCCCACCTTGGCCATGGCTTCGTAGCGCTGTTCCATCTCGTACACGGCCCAGTCCAGGGCGCTCTTGGCCAGGGACATGTCCGTGACCACCGGGTGGACCAGGTGGGGCAGGGGGGCATAGACTGCCAGTTCGATGCGCTTGGGGTCGACCAGCAGAAGTTTCACATCCTCGGGGCCCGACTTGTACAGGATGCTCAGAATCAGGGTGTTCAGGCACACGGATTTACCCGCGCCGGTTGCTCCTGCCACGAGCAGATGGGGCATGGTGGCCAGGTCGGCCTGACGGGGCTGGCCCTGAATGTCCTTGCCGAGGGCCAGGGGGATTTTGGCCTTGGTTTTGGTGAATGTCGTGGACGAGAGGATTTCCTGCAGGTACACGGTCTGACGTTCCCGGTTGGGGATTTCGATACCCACGGTGTCCTTGCCCGGAAGCGGGGCGACAATGCGCACGGCCATGGCCTTGAGGGCCAGGGAGAGATCGTTGCCCAGGCCCGAGATCTTGCTGATTTTCACACCCGGTGCGGGCTTGAACTCGAGCATGGTGATCACGGGGCCCGGTTGGATGCGCTGCACCTCTCCCTGGATGGAAAAATCGGAGAGGCATTCCTTGAGGCGACGGGCCAGTTCGTCCAGCTGGCTTTGGGGAATCTTTGGCTGGGAATCGGGAACGGGATTCAGAAGGTCCAGGTCGGGAAGGGACCCGTTGGTGTCCATTGCCGCCCGGGCAGTGCGTGCAGGAGGCTCCTGACTCGAGGAGGTTGTTTCGCGGGTATCGGAAACGTTGTGAACCGGCTGCAGCTGCCTGTGTGAAGGTTGTTTCTGCGGTGCGGCAGCTTTCCGGTCCTGTTTTTGCCGGGCGGCCGCTTTGTGCTTGCGTGCCCTGCGCTCCTGATATTTGTACCACATGTCCAGAAAACGGGCTCGCGATCGCTTGCAGATGGACGTCCAGGAAAAGCCGAGAAAGATCTGCACACTGATGACGCTCAGAAAGGCCAGAACCAGAATGGTTCCGTACTTCTTGAGATAGGTGGCGCACAGGGAGAACAGGGTTGTTCCCAGAAATCCCCCTCCGTGCATGTCCAGGATCCGGATATGTTCCTGTGCCCAGGGAAAGGAGAACCAGACCAGGGCGAGGATGAAGCAAAGGGCCGCTCCCACCATGCGCCACCAGGATGGCCGCACGGCCTCGCTCA
>CAYWJL010000139.1:0-5809 GCA_964458145.1 uncultured Desulfovibrionales bacterium
TGGTGGGCCGTGCAAGGCTCGAACTTGCGACTCTCTGCTTAAAAGGCAGATACTCTACCGACTGAGTTAACGGCCCGTGCTGCGAGAAACAGCATTTATAGATTCGCGCATAGGCTGTCAAGGCGAAAACCGGGAAAAAATGAATTTTTCCGGTATTGACGCGAGATCACTTCTTCAATCGCCGATGAATCCTATGCCGGCCGAGCCTGGACCTGCGTGGCTGGTCAGGGTGTAGGAGGCCTCGACGACCGGGATATCGCCGGTATCGAATGTTTCCCGGATCTTTTTGACGAACCATTCTGCCAGCTCGGGATTGTCCGCATGGGCCACGGTGAATCGAAGGTTCTTTTTGCCCATGGCCGCTTTTTTGGCCTTTTCCCAGGTCTTCTTGCGGACACCTTTTCTGGAGAACCCAACGCCGCCGAGTTTGACCACGCCGTCCTCCTTGAAGGTGATGATGGGACGCAGTTGCATGAAGGAGGCGATCTTGCCCGCGGAATCGCTCAATCTGCCGCCCCGGAGGTGGTATTTAAGGGTATCGAAGCAGAAAAATGCCTGTGCCTTCCGAGCAGCGTCTTCGGCGATGCGTACGACCTCGTTCTGATCCTTGCCCCGGGAGGCAGCCTTGGCGGCCTCGAGGACCACCATGCCCATGGCCATGGAATTACAGGTGCTGTCCACGATGGCCACCTTGCCGTCGAATTCCGTAGCGATCCTGCGTGCTCCGTGGATGGTTCCGCTGTGGGCCGGAGGGAGATGGACGGACACGCAGGCGTCAAAATACTTGAGCAGGAAGGAATACATGCGCTTGAACTGGGTGGGCGTGGGCTGAGATGTTCTGATGGGGGTCTTGAAGTCCCGAAGGCGTGCGTAGAACTCGTCCCGCTCGATGCCCAGCTGATCCAGAAATGTCTCGTTGTCCCCGAAGATGAGGCTGTGATGGATGAAATGGATATTGTATTTTTCGCACAATTCTTCGGGAATATCGCACCCGGTGTCCGCAACCACGGCGATCTTGGCTTTGTCCGAGCGGTGAGCGTCGCGGTTTTGCTGGTTCATGTCATCGATCTTCTGTTCCCGGAATTCCCCTTCCCGGGCTACGATGCCAAAAACACGGGCCGGTGTGTTGGTGTGGATGTGCACCTTGGCCTTGGAGGAGGAGCCCGCGACAATCAGGGAGTCTCCCAGGTCTTCGAGGTCGCTCCGCAGTGTGCGGATATCGATGTTCTCCCCGACGACGAGGCATTCCGTGCAGTACCTGAAGGGGGAATTCTCGTGATCGTCGAAAAAGTCTTCCCCGATGAGGGGGATGGCATCCATGGCGGCCTGGTTCTGGGCGTCCAGCCTCGATGCTGCCAGGTCGCCCTTTTCCATGAAGGTGACAATGCCTTCGAGCATGTACACGAATCCCTGGGCCCCGGCATCCACGACACCGGCTTTTTTCAGGGATGCAAGTTGTTCCGGCGTGCGATCCAATGCCTTCTGGGCCCACTCGAGGGAGTCTCGAAGAAGCTCGTCGAAATCTGTTGTCTTCTTGCAATTTTCCCGGACCCTGTCCGCCCATTCGCGGATGACGGTCAGAATGGTTCCTTCCTTGGGCGAGGAGATGGCTTCCTGGGCTTTCTGGGCAGCCACATGCACGGCCTGCCCGAAGCGTTCCGTGGTGACCTTGCGGTGCCCCTCGAGGCCTTCGGCAAGTCCCTGGAAAAACTGGGCCAGAATGGCTCCTGAATTACCTTTGGCTCCCATGAGGGCGGAATCGGCCAGGGCATCGCTCACCCGGTGCAGGGATTTGTCGATGTTCTCCTTGGCGCGTTCGGCAATGCTTTTCATGGTTGCTGCCATGTTGCTTCCGGTGTCCCCGTCGGGAACCGGGAAGACATTGATGGCATCGAGGTGCTTCTGCATGGCCACGACCCAGTCGGCTCCGGCCACAATAGCCCGCTGGAGCCTGACCCCGTTCAAATATTTTATCTTACCGAATGCTGCTTCCATCTTGCTCTGCCTGGTTGCATCATCTTCTGAAGGATGAGGCGTGTTGGGTGTTTCGTGATCTGACAATGGATTATCCTGGGTAGATGACGTCCAGTCCGCCCATGTAGGGCCTCAGAACGTCCGGGATGACGACGGAACCGTCTTCCAGTTGATAGTTTTCGAGAATGGCCACCATGGTCCGACCGACAGCCAGCCCCGAGCCGTTCAGTGTGTGCACCAACCGGTTTTTTTTGATCCCCTTGGCCTTGAATCGGATGTTCGCCCGCCTGGCCTGGAAGTCCTCGCAATTGGAGCAGGAGGAAATCTCCCGATACTTGTCCTGGCCCGGAAGCCATACCTCTATATCATAGGTCTTGGCTGCGGAGAATCCCAGATCCCCGGTGCACAGGGTGACCACCCGGTAGTGGAGGCCGAGTTTCTGCAGGATGGCTTCGGCGTGGGAGAGAAGGAGTTCCAGATCTTCATACGAATGATCCGGATGGGCGATCCTGACCATCTCCACCTTGTCGAACTGGTGCTGACGGATGATACCCTTGGTGTCCTTGCCATAGGATCCGGCCTCGGACCTGAAGCAGGGGGTGAATGCGGTCAGGGCCGTGGGCAGATCTTCTTCCGCCAGAACTTCATCCCGGAACAGATTGGTCAGGGGGACTTCGGCCGTGGGAATGAGATAATAATCACTGTTTTCCAGCTTGAACAGGTCGTCGGCGAATTTGGGAAGCTGGCCGGTGCCAAGGAGGGAGTCCTTGTTGATGATGGCCGGAGGCATGATCTCCGTGTAACCGTGTTCCCCGGTATGTATGTCGATCATGAAACTCGTGAGAGCCCGCTCCATGCGTGCGGCCCAGTCCTTGAGGACAACGAATCGACTGCCCGTGAGTTTGGCCGCCCTGGGGAAGTCGAGACCGCCGAGGGCCGTGCCGATTTCCCAATGTTCCTTGGGGGTAAAGGAAAATCCCGGTTTTTCGCCCCAGACCTTTTCTTCCCGGTTCTCGTTTTCGTCCCTGCCCACAGGCACGTCCTGGTGCGGGACGTTGGGAATGGTCAGTAAAAAATCCCTGGTAGTTGCGTCGACCTTCTTGAGTTCCTCGTCCAACCCCTTGATACGTGCCGACAGGCCGGAGAGCTCATCCAGAAGTTCCGATGCGTCTTCCTTGTTCCGTTTTTTCTGCGCAACCTCGGCAGATGCCTTGTTCCGGCGACTCTTGAGTTCTTCCACCTCAGCCAGAAGTTTTCTTCGTTTGGCGTCAGTCTCCAGAAACGCTTCCAGGTCGATGGAAGAGTATCTCTTGTGCAGGGCTTCTGAAATCTGGTCTACATGACCGCGTACAAATTTGAGATCGAGCATGAACGTCAACTCCTGACGGATAGGGTATGGGATCGAAAGAAAAGGCGTGATGCCGAATCCACGGCAGCCCGTTTTGTCTGACTAAATGTGTTCCACAGGGGAACCATTACGATGGCCGTCTGCAACAAAAAGATTTCCCGTGCCCAAATATGGCGGTTTTGTCAAAAAAAAATTACCGCCACGTGTCATGGAGCCGATTTGAAAAATGACGAAAAAATGAGTTTTTAAACGTTTTTTGGTAAAATAGTCAGCAGTGAATGAGTAAACATGAACAATAGCCTTTCCAGGGTTTGAAGCGATCTTCGATAACCAAAACTGGCCCTTGAAATTTCTTTGGCTATGCTTACAATCCGCCTCTGTTAGCACTTGATTCAAGTGAGTGCTAACAAACCACGTACTCAATCAACCTTATATTGGAGGAACAAACAATGAAACTCAGACCGCTTCATGACCGTATCCTGGTAAAACGGGTAGAGGAAGAAGAAGTAACCAAAGGTGGCATCATCATCCCCGACAGTGCCAAGGAAAAACCCATCAAGGGCAAAGTGCAGGCTGCCGGTCCCGGCAAGACGGCTGACGACGGCAAGCTCATCCCCATGGGCGTGAAGGAAGGCGACGAAGTCATCTTCAACAAGTACGCCGGCACCGAAGTCAAGATCGAGAGCGAAGAGCTCCTGATCATGCGCGAAGACGACATCCTGGCCGTCATCGAGGCCTAGTCTTAATAAGCTCATGAGTTGTTAAGCTGTTGAGCTGGTAAGTAAAAAGATTCGTTTTTCGGTGTATCAGCACATTCACGATCTTCAGCCTGTTTCAGGATCGAGAATTTTTCGGAAAGCGAATGGTCGGCCCCGTTATTCCGGTCATCGTACGGGAGGGGCACCTCTGTTTCATGGTTTATCACTTCGATTCCAATCCATATAGGAGATACACACAATGGCTTCCAAAATTATCAAATTCGACGAAAAGGCCAGAGAAAGCCTGAAGCTCGGTCTGGATCAGTTGGCCGATGCCGTCAAAGTCACCCTCGGCCCCAAGGGTCGTAACGTTGTCATCGAAAAATCTTTTGGCGCACCCATCATCACCAAGGACGGCGTGACCGTTGCCAAGGAAATCGAGCTGGAAGACAAGTTCGAGAACATGGGCGCCCAGATGGTCAAGGAAGTCGCTTCCAAGACCTCCGATGTCGCCGGTGACGGTACCACCACTGCCACCATCCTGGCCCAGGCCATCTTCAAGGAAGGCGTCAAGCTGGTTGCCGCAGGCCGCAATCCCATGTCCATCAAGCGCGGCATCGACAAGGCCGTCGAGGTTGTCGTGGCCGAGCTGGACAAGGTTGCCAAGCCCACCCGCGACCCCAAGGAAATCGCCCAGGTCGGTACCATTTCCGCCAACAACGACGCCACCATCGGTAACATCATTGCCGAGGCCATGGACAAGGTCGGCAAGGAAGGGGTCATCACCGTTGAAGAAGCCAAGGGCTTCGACACCACCCTGGACGTTGTCGAGGGCATGCAGTTCGATCGCGGTTACCTGTCTCCCTATTTCGTGACCAACCCGGACAAGATGGTCTGCGAGATGGAAGAGCCCCTGATCCTGATCAACGAGAAGAAGGTTTCCAGCATGAAGGAACTTCTCCCCGTTCTGGAGCAGGTCGCCAAGATGGGCAAGCCCCTGGTCATCATCGCCGAAGACATCGAAGGCGAAGCCCTGGCCACCCTGGTCGTGAACAAGCTGCGCGGCACCCTGAATGTCGTGGCCATCAAGGCTCCCGGTTTCGGTGAGAGAAGAAAAGCCATGCTCCAGGATATCGCCGTACTTACCGGCGGTCAGGTGGTTTCCGAAGACCTGGGCATCAAGCTGGAAAATATCACCCTGAACGATCTCGGCAGCGCCAAGCGCGTTGTCATCGACAAGGAAACCTCCACCATCGTGGACGGTGCCGGCCAGGCCGAAGATATCAAGGCCCGTGTCAAGCAGATCCGTAACGAGATCGACGAGACCACGTCTGATTACGATCGTGAGAAACTTCAGGAGCGTCTGGCCAAGATCGTTGGCGGCGTAGCCGTGATCAATGTTGGCGCAGCCACTGAGATCGAGATGAAGGAAAAGAAGGCCCGCGTTGAAGATGCACTGAACGCCACCCGTGCTGCTGTTGAAGAAGGCATTGTTCCTGGCGGTGGTGTTGCCCTGGTTCGTTGCCAGAAGGTTCTTGATGGCGTTAAGGCCGCTGATGACGACGAGACCGCAGGTGTTGAGGTTATCCGTCGTTCTCTGGAAGCTCCTATCCGTCAGATCTGCCGCAACGCAGGGTACGAAGGTGCTGTCATTGTCGAAAGCGTACGTAACGGCAAGGATGACTTCGGTTTTAATGCCGCTACCGGCGGATTCGAAGACCTGGTCAAGGTCGGTGTCATCGAACCTAAAAAGGTTACCCGAACCGCTCTGCAGAATGCAGCTTCCGTT
>CAYWJL010000140.1:0-5803 GCA_964458145.1 uncultured Desulfovibrionales bacterium
CTTGTTGTCAACGAATACCTTGAACGATGTCCCCCTGGGACAGATGCTGAAGATGATCTCGAAGGTCCGGCCGTTCTTGTAGATTTTCCAAGGTGCCGACCATAGCGTTCGGTCCCCTTCGGTCTTCTTGTACTTTTCGAAAAACCTGGTCGCTGTTTCCTGAATGTCGTTATTATCCACCTTTCGTACCTCCCTGATAAACATTGCATGACGATCTGTTCCATCATGGTTTCTTTTCATGTTCCGTGCCTCGGAAATATGCAGATGGCACATCCCCATCCGAACAGGCAAGTGTGTTTCCGGCAAGGATGGACACATCTTTCCCGCTCTTATCACAACTGTCTGTACATTCCGGAACAAGAAAATCCCGACCTACATTTATCTCATCAAATCAACTTGTTGAGCTTGGCATATTTTTTCCATCTATCTTTTGGGGGTCTATTCCAGACTATCAATCGTTAACGGTTCGTTCACTCACGTCTCTTTTGCCAACAGGAGGGTCTCATGCAAACACAGCTCAGAATCATTGCCGTCCTGGCAGTTTCACTCCTTATCTGGAGCCCTTTGTCATCGTCCGCCGTCATGATCGCCTCTCCGGACTTCAGTGTCCAGGAAACCTGGGACAACGGCTTTGTCGAGTTCACGGTGAGTGTACCTGACGGCTGGTATCTGGCCGGATTTGGCGTACTGAACAACGATGCAATCGATGCCTGGATGAACGAGGAATCATTTTACGGAACAGCCGGGCAGGACATCTGGCTCTCCTATGTAGTGGAATATAGTGAGGGCGCCACAAGCATGGGGACCACTGGCTGGCGATATCCGTCGTCATGGGGTGAAAACGGCATCGAGGAGTATACGGCTCTGGATTTTATGCGAGACATGCCGGGTAATTCCGGTGACAAGGGATTTGCCTACTTCTACAACCCCGCCCTAGGGCTACCGGATATGGACGAAAATGAACTTTCGGGGAGCTATTTCCCAGGAGGAACGTACTCGGGCTTTATGGGAGAAACCGATAATCCAGGCTCCCCTTTTGCCGCCGCCTTGTACAGCCCGACTATTGGCGGATACACCACTGTCCAGGGAGTTACCAACGAGCCTGCATCACCCCATGCCACGCCCATTCCAGGAGCCGTCTACCTCCTCGGGACGGGAATCATCGGTCTTGCCGGTGTATCCCGAAGAAACAAAAAGGCACGTCAGAACTGAATCCATCGCCTGCCTGGTACGCTCAGTCGAATACATCCTGCTCGTCCATCGAAAAACCGTGATCGCTTCCATGTGGTCACGGTTTTTTATGCCGTCAAGTGAGCAGATGACGTACAAAGCAGGCAAGCAATAGAAGAATCCATATTGACCATGAATCGTCTTGCCTTTACAGGTACAACATCGTTTGTCAGCATTCTTCTCTCCAATCAAGCCAAGGGACAACGACTCATGGCACATGTTATCAACCAGAATATCGACTACACCCGTCCGGTCACCATTGCCGACGGCATCTACTGGGTCGGCTACACGGATACCTGCAGGGGGCTTACCGACAATCCCTATCTCATTATCGACGGGGACGAGGGCATTCTCATCGACGGAGGCAGCAGGCCGGATTTTCCTTCGGTGATGATGAAGATCATGCAGACCGGGCTCGACCCTAGGCATATATCCACCCTCATCTACCAGCACTATGACCCGGATTTGTGCGGATCGGTGACCAATCTGGAACAGATCATCGACAATCCGAATTTGAAAATCATTTCCCAGCGGACCAACAACCTGTTCATCCGGCATTACGGGGTGAAATCAGACCTTCTGTGCATGGATCGGGATCTCGGAGGACGCCTGGAGCTCGCTTCAGGTCGCGTGCTCACTTTCCACAAGACCCCCTACTGCCATTCTGCAGGAAGCTTCATGACGCATGACACTGTATCGAACATGCTGTTCACCAGTGACATCCTCGGCAGTTTCTGCAGAAACCGGGATGAGTACGACCTGTTCCGCACATTGCCCGCAACCTGTACCGAGTGCTCCAGGAAAGAGAACCTGACTCAGGACGGATGGTGCATCCCCCATGAACTATCCTGCCCCGTGGCTGAAATCGTGGATTTCCAGAAGGAACTCATGACTTCCAACAAGGCCATGCACCATGCCATGGAGGTCATCGCATCCATACAACCGTCCATCCTGGCCCCCCAGCACGGGTTCATCATCCACCGGCAGCGCGATTACGAGCTGATTCATAAAGCCCTTATGGCCACCCATGACATCGGCATTGACGGCATTTTATAGAAGGTTTTTTTCATGACCCCCATCTATCGATTGTCACTACATCTTCGCGAGCACGAAAACAGAGATGATCTCCCCCTTCTGGTCCTTGAAAATCTCGCCCGCATCTCCGACCATGCGGTCGCCGATGAACTGCTCAAGGAACTCGTGGTCAGATATGCCACGGCCGAGAGGGAACTCAGCAGGGTCAACGCCCTCAAGAACTCCTTTCTGGGCATGGCCGCCCATGACCTGCGAAATCCCCTCACTGCCATTCGGGGATTTGCCGACCTCCTTCTGCAGGGAGATATTGACGAGGAATCGAGCCGAGAATTTTTGCACATGATCCGGTCGGCCAGCCAGGACATGTTCCAGCTCCTCGACGACCTGCTGGATGTTTCCCATATCGAGAGTGGACGATTCTCCCTGAACTTCGCTCACCAGGATATACGCCAACTGGCCCTGGAGCGAATCGCACGTCTTGCCGACACGGCCGCCCGCAAATCAATGACCATGACCCAAGAACTCGACACCATCGATAAGAGTGTGTGCGACCGTGACCGCATCGGCCAGGCCATGGACAACTTTCTGACCAACGCCATCAAATATTCCCCTGAAGGCTCCGAGATCACGGTCACCCTGCAGTCTGTTCCAGACGCTGTCCGCTTTGCTGTCAGCGACCAGGGGCCGGGCATCTCGCGTGAAGAACAGGGCAATCTATTCAACGAATTTGCCAAGGCCGGTTCCGTGACCACCGGAGGCGAGAAGAGCACAGGCCTTGGTCTGGCCATTGTCAAAAAAATCATCGAGGCACATAAGGGACACGTCGGGATCGACAGTGAACCCGGCAAGGGAAGCACCTTTTATTTCACGCTCCCACTCCAACAGCCAGGCCACAATGGGTAATGGCGCAACAAAGGACTGACATCATGGCATCACAACGACGGGTCAAGGCACTCATCGCCGAGGACGGGCCGCATATCCGCATCCTTATGAGAACAGTGCTGACCTCCATGAACATCGAAATCGTGGGAGAAGCTGCCAACGGCAAGGAAGCATTGGCGCTGTTTTCCGAGCATCACCCGCACCTGACGTTTCTGGACATCAACATGCCTGTGGAGGATGGCCGGGCCGCCCTGGAAAAAATCAAGCACGAATCGCCTGAAAGCTGCGTGATCATGCTTTCTTCAGTGACCTCCATGGACATCGTCAAACAATGCCTTGCACTGGGAGCGAACAATTATATCCGCAAGGACACGCCCATTGCCGAGATGAAAAAAATCATCAAGACAACCTGGGAAAACCACATGCGCAAACGAGCTTCATCGTGACTGCAACCGGAATGAAGGAGATTTTGTCGTGAAATACGATCTTCAAACCATGCTCGAGGAAATAAAGGAAGACGAAAAGGTCTTTGAGGGCCGAGAAAACTACTGGGCCTCCCAGGATGAAATCGCCCGTCTGGTGGAAGAGATGCACACAAACGATAAACAGACCGGTAAGGATTCATGACACGGATAATGAACAACGGCTTCATCGATCATCTGAGAACCCAGCATCCGGACACCTTCGAACAGATCAGGCACACCCTCGACCAGAACCGGGACCATTATCAGATTCTTGCATACTGCATCCGCAACAGAACTCCGCTGCCCCCGGATCGCATGGCCGGCCTCTGGGCGGACAATCTGGGGCTGGCACGAATCGACATGAACACGACATTGTTCGATCCGGCCGTTGTCATGCGCATTCCCAGGGATTTTGCCAAAAAATGGATCCTCATCCCGGTCTATCAGCTGGGAGGGGCCATAACCGTGGCCATGGCAGACCCTGCCAACCCTGATCTTGTGCGGGAGACGGAAACCCTACTGGGAGCACCCGTCAGCCCGGTATTTGCGCTCAAGGACGAGATTCTCGATGCCATCGAAATCCAGCATCGCTCCAGTGAGGAGATCGGTGATCTGGCCAGGGGACTGGATGCGTCCTTTTTTGCAGGCGACCGGGAAATCTCGACCTCCGACCTGAAAAAGCAGGCCTCCACCGATACGGTGATCCGATTCACGGATGCCATTTTATACATGGCCATCAGGGAAAACGCTTCGGATATCCACATCGAGCCGTTGGAAGATTTTGTCCTTCTCAGATACCGGATAGACGGGGTCCTTGGCGAACGTATCCGGTTTGCCAGAGAACTTCTCCTTCCCGTAGTCTCCCGGATCAAGATTCTTTCGGGCATGGACATCACCGAACGCCGCAAACCCCAGGATGGCAGACTGGGGCTCGATCTCAAGACCCAGTCCATCGGCTTCCGAGTCTCCACGGTTCCCACGATCAACGGGGAAAAAACCGTGCTGCGGGTGCTCGGCCAGGCCCGCAAACGCAACATCCCCAGACTCGAGGAACTCTATTTTTCCCGCCGTATCTATGCGTGGTGCAAACATCTCATCCACTCGCCCAACGGGGCCTTTTTCATCACCGGCCCCACGGGATCGGGCAAGACCACCACCCTGTTTTCCGCCCTGCAAACCATCAACGAGCCGGGCAAGAACATCATGACCATTGAAGATCCCGTGGAATACAGATTGCCGGGTATCAATCAGGTCCAGGTGAATCCGGCCATCGACCTGGGGTTTCCCCAGATACTGCGTTCTTTCCTGCGCCAGGACCCCGATGTCATTCTGGTGGGAGAAATCAGGGATCTGGAAACCGCCAAGATAGCCACGGAAGCGGCCCTGACAGGCCACCTGGTCTTTGCCACCCTGCATACCAACAATGCCATCCAGGCCGTGACCAGACTGGTGGAAATCGGGGTGGAACCCTTCATGGTCGGCCCCTCCCTCATCGGCATCGTGGCACAGAGGCTGGTCCGCAAACTCTGTCCCCAATGCAAACAAGCCTATACCATGACGGAGAGGGAGATGGACGAACTCTTCGAGTGGCAGGGTCTCGAACCGCTGACCATCTACAGGGCCACGGGATGCGTCCATTGCAACCACACCGGGTATCAGGGACGTCTGGCCATCCACGAGATGATCCTGGTCGACGAAACCATCCGCAAGATGGTCGTTGGCAACGCGCCCATCGAAGAATTGCAAAAGGCCGCCACAGCAGCCGGATATCAATCCATGCGCTATGACGGCCTCAAAAAGGTCATTCGGGGGCTGACGAGCCTTGAAGAAATCGAAAGGACCGTGCCTGATTTCTAAAAACCTATTCAGTTCACCTGTACTGCGGAATCTTTCGACCGAGAGGTTGAGGACTCTATCCCCATGGCCTCCATGATCTTCCCGGCAATATCGGTGTTGTCATAATAGCCTGAAAAATCGCGAGATCCCGCACCGATGGCCGAGGTGATGACGGGAACCGCCGTATGCTTGTAGGAAGCCCAGGCCAATCCGGCTTTGTGGTTGAGGATGTGCGTCAAAGTGACGGTCAAGGGATCTTCCCCTCCGTATCGGAGATAATTCAAGCATTTTTTCCCCTTCTTCCCCTTCCCCTGTCTGCTCAGCTCAAAGGCTTTTTTGATCTGTTTTTCCTCATG
>CAYWJL010000141.1:0-5798 GCA_964458145.1 uncultured Desulfovibrionales bacterium
CACGGACCAATACGGACGATTCACGGACGTACGCGCAGTGCATCCCGCAAATTTGGACAGGGGGGGTCTATATCTTGTGGATCCATACAGGATTTGTGCATCGGTGGGAGGGGGTGAGGGGGTGGAGGTGTGCGGGTGTGGCTTGAAAACACGGGGTACACAGGGAGAAACGGGTCATTTGTGGGTATAAACGGGAAGTACGGTTATATGGCATGTATCCTGTATGGAAATGAATCGTTCCTTTCAGCCCCGGACCGATTGATTTGTTTGGCAACCGCACCCGTTATATTGGTTACAAGAATATGCCACATATTTTATATCTTCCGCATTCGTGTGAACGATTGGTCGATTCCGCATTCGATTGCGACGTTCTTTTGGAAAAAATACCCATGGGATTTTGTATCGCCGGCAGTGATGGAAGAATCCACGCAGCCAACCGCAGGATCTACACCCTGTTCGATGACTACCCTGGGGGGTTTTGCCGCTGGTGGAGCAAGACGGCTGAACGGATCGTCAAACAATCGAACGTGCAGGTCGGTCGTCCCGCCATTTTTTCCCACTCGTGGACGGGCAGGGATGGCATCCAGGTACCCGTGACGGTCTGGCTCTTCAACGCGCGCAACCGGGGAGACACGGTTTTTCTGTTCATCGGTCCCTACGATCCCTGTCAAGGGAGTATCCCCCGCCAGTCAGAAAGGGGTGCTTCAGACGACCTGGAACCACGCCGTCTCCTTGCCGAAGGGGCGTCCAACGGGTGCATGATGAAGGCGCTTGCCGACGGGGGTTTTGCTGTCCGTTATCAACCCATTTATGATATCCGAAAGGGCAGGGTGGCAGGATTCGAGGCGCAGATACTCTGTTCCCGTGAAGGTTCCGAGTCTCTATCGAGTGACTTTTTCGACCTGCTCGACACCTCGGGAGGGGCGCTGCTTCTGGGTATCTGGTTTATCAGCAGGGTTTGCGATGATTGTCGAAGATGGCAGCAGGACGTTCGGAAGTCTGAACACTATTTTGTCCAGCTGCATCTCTCCCGGGGGCAAATGGATTCCCTTTGCATCCTTCATGCTCTGCAGCACTGCCTGGACGCCAATGATCTCGATCCCTCCACCGTATGGATCAAGGCCCCCAAGGCCAGTTTCGAGACCCGGGATGCGGCCGGACAATTGCTCATTCACAGATACCATGCCCTCGGCGTGAATTTCATCGTGGACAGACTGCGGACCAATCTGGCGGATTTGCGGTATTTTTTCGCCTTTTCGGTGATTCCCTTCAAGGCGGTCCATCTCGGGCATCAGGCTCTGGGCACGGGGAAAAGTTCGCGGCAATTCGAGCTTTTCGCCACCTTTGCCAAGATTTTTTCGTCCCTGGGCATCCACGTCCTCACCCTGTACTCGGGTAGTTCCCGTATCACGGAAGCGCTCCGCACGACCACATGCCGGTACATCCAGAAGCAGGGGGGCTACCATTCGCTGCAGGCCTCCCAGGTGCCTGCCTTCCTCGGTGCAGCCCCTGCGTTTTCCCTGGACCCCGCCAGAGCCATTGAATCCTGACCCCAAACCGTGTATGCACGCATCCCTGGCTGTCGCCATGTGGCCGACAGCCCTGCCTCGCTTCCATGAGGTTCAACCCCCGACCCGCCAAGGGACCGTGCACCGTTCATGAATACCTCCGAATCACTTCTCGTCCATTTTAGACGGGCAGAGCATCTCAAACAGAGTGCCCTTGCATGCCCGTTCATCGATCTGAGTTCCCGCCAGCTGTGTGATCTCGAGCTCCTGCTCAACAGGGCCTTCTATCCTCTGGAAGGCTACCTGGTTCAGGAGGACTACGAGTCCGTTCTCACCGACATGCGTCTTGCAGACGGAGCCCTCTGGCCCATGCCCGTCACCCTGGATGTCTCCCGGAAATTTGCCGAGCAGTGCGAGCCGGGAAGCATTGTGGGGCTTCGGGATCAGGAAGGGTTTCTCCTGGCCATCCTCCATGTGGAATCCGTGTGGTGTCCGGACAAACGCCGGGAGGCCCTTCTTGTTTACGGCACGGACGATCCGGCACGGCATCCGGCTGTCCGTGATCTCTACGATCGCGTGGGGGAATGGTACCTGGGGGGCAAGGTCGAGGGACTGCATCTCCCCATGCATTATGATTTTCCGTCACTGTGGATGACACCTTCCATGACCCACCAGCAGTTTTCCCAGATGGGATGGCGGCAGATCGTTGGGTTTCAGGCCGACACCTGCCTGCATTGTGCCCACAAGGAGATGATCCAGCGTGCGGCCCGAGAAGTGGGGGCCAGTATTTTTCTCCATCCTCTGGTGGGCGGTTCCCAGACCGGCAAACTCGACCCCATCACCCAGGTTCGCTGCTACCAGGCCTTTGCCGAGAAATTTCCCAGAAACATGATCTTTCTGGGCATCCTCCCCCTTGCCGTGCGCAAGGCCGGTCCTCGCGAAGCGCTGTGGCGAGCCGTCATCCACAAGAACTACGGGTGCAGCCATGTCATGCTCCCGGACAGCATCGCCGATCCCTTTGCCGACGCCGAAAATCCCCTGTACCCCAGATGGGCGGGACACGACCTGGTCGAACGTCACCATGAGGAGATCGGCATTCAGCCGGTCCGGCTGGAACCCATGGTCTTTGTGGAGGACAAGGCCCAGTACATCCCCAGGGACGAGGTGGGGGAAGGCATGGATATCAAGGAGATCACCTCTATCGAGCTGCAGCGCCGTCTGGAGCTGGGGCTCGATATCCCCGAGTGGTTCTCCTTTCCCGAAGTTGTCGAGGAACTCAAATACGCGTTCCCTCCCCGCCACAAGCAGGGATTCACGATTTTTCTGACCGGGTTTTCCGGTGCGGGTAAATCAACCCTGGCCAAGGTGCTGCGCAAGAAATTTCTGGAGATGCGTGATCGACCGGTCACCCTTCTCGACGGGGACATTGTCCGGCGCAATCTTTCCAGCGAGTTGAATTTTTCCCGGGAACACCGTGAGGTCAATGTCCGACGTATCGGGTTCGTGGCTTCGGAGATCACCAAGAACGGGGGTATCGCCATCTGTGCTCCCATCGCGCCCTTCGAGGATTCACGCCGCCACAATCGGGAATTGATCGCACGGTACGGGGGGTATGTGGAAGTCTATCTGAGCACCCCTCTGGACGTGTGTGAGAACAGGGACCGCAAGGGACTCTACGCCAAGGCCCGCAAGGGAATCATCAAGGGAGTCACCGGTATCGACGATCCCTACCAGCCGCCGGTGGATCCCGAACTGACCGTGGATACCAGCATGGTCTCTCCGGCGGAAGGGGCCCAGACGATTCTGCTTTTTCTCGAGGAAAAAGGGTATATCAAGTAGGAATTGTGGACATGGTCGTGACGACCATGCCGAAATGGCAGACAAACATGGGCCGCTGCCGGTGTTTTTGACCAATTTTCATGGACAGAGCCGTGAGGGCAGGTTTGGAAGAAAAGGCTCGACACAGGGTGCTCATTGCATACATCCTTGCAATGACACCATAATCCCGGATCGGTTCACCTATGTGTCAAGCAAGAGCTCCTTTGGCACGTTGAATGCTAAATAGAGTCTGTCATCTGCACTCGGCCACCTCATCGTTATAGAGCAGGTTTGCAGGGACAGGCTTCAACCTCTTCAGCTCCCTGTTGCCTGATCATTCGTTGTCGTACTGAACATGATCCGTATCCGCCTTGTTGCATCTTTGAACCTCCTTTGACATCTCCTTTGCGTATCGGATGAGTGGCCACCACCAAGGACAGCACCCTGCAGGGTGCTGTCTTTTTTTTTCGGGAAAAAGGTACGAGGGATGCGGGCTGCCTTCCTCTTCTTCGGGTTGACCGAAGGACTGCGGCAGGGGTAGGAAGTCTATTGACTATTGTCCGTACCGGCTTATTGTTTCGGAATGTCTGCCGCGCCGGTCAGCGGACATCGGATATCAGGTTCGGTTGCCCGTTGCCGGACCCGTTGCTTGTCGGTTCGCAGCGAGGATGGTTTTCCTCGAACCCCTGGTAACTTCGTGGCACGGAGCCATGCTGATCGGCTTATCCATATTTTCAACCAAGGAGAACCGAATGATCAAAAAAACCGCGATGCATCTTTTTCCCGTTTTCCTGAGTCTGTTTTTTCTCGCCACGAGCGGCTGGGCCGCTTTGCCCGAATTTACCCGGCTGGCCCAGGAAGCGGGTGAGGCTGTGGTGAACATAAGCACGGTCAAAACGGTCACGCCCAAGCAGGGGCTCAAGCGTTTCATGCCCAACAGGCCCAAAGAGGGGACGCCCTTTGACGAATTTTTCGACCAGTTCGATCGTTTTTTCGGGAAACAATACCAGCAGCCCCGCAAGGAACGGTCCCTCGGCTCCGGCTTCATTATCAGTTCCGACGGCTATATCGTGACCAACAACCATGTGGTCGAAGGAGCCGACGAGATCAAGGTGCGGCTCAAAGAGAACGGCAAGCGGGAGAAATCCTATATTGCCGAGATCATCGGCACGGACTCGGAAACGGATCTGGCCCTTCTCAAGATCAACGCCAAAACCCGCCTTCCCTATCTCGTGTTCGGCAATTCCGACAAGCTCGAGGTCGGTGAATGGGTCATGGCCATCGGCAATCCCTTTGGCCTCGACCATACCGTGACCGCCGGGATCATCAGTGCCAAGGGGCGGGTCATCGGAGCCGGACCCTATGACAATTTCCTGCAGACGGACGCGTCCATCAATCCGGGCAACAGCGGCGGGCCGCTTCTGGACATGAAGGGCAAGGTCATCGGCATCAACACGGCCATCGTGGCGTCGGGTCAGGGGATAGGTTTTGCCATTCCCAGCACCATGGCCGAGGAGATCATCGACCAGCTCAAGGAGTTCAAGAAGGTCAAACGCGGCCTTCTCGGGGTCATGGTTCAGGGTATGGATGACAATACCGCCCGTGCCCTCGGTCTCGATGAACCCATGGGAGCCCTGGTGGCCTCCACCACCCCTGGCGGACCTGCCGACAGGGCCGGGGTCAAGGCCGGAGACGTGATTCTGGCTGTCAATGGTGACGAGGTGGAAGATTTCGGCGATCTCACCCGAAGAATCGGACGACTCCTGCCCGGTGAGAAGGTCGACCTGACCATCTGGCGCAAGGGCAAGAAATTGAACCTGGCCGCCTCCCTGGACGAACGCTCAGCCGAAGAGTCGGCCACGGGAAGCGGAGCCGACGGCGATCTGGCCGAGAGTGACAAGGTACTCGGCATGACGCTGCGTTCTCCCACCAAGGATGAGCTCGAGATTCTGGGGCTCAAGGACGTTCGAGGCCTGCTGGTTGTGGACCTGAGCGGTGATTCTCCGGCGGGTGAGGCCGGGATCGCTCCCGGTGATCTCATCCTCGAGGCCAACCAGCAACCGGTCAACACGGTCTCGGATTTCAGGAGCATTGTCGAGAAAGCCGAAAAGAACGGGGTGGTCCTGCTGTTTCTGAAGCGCAAGGGGCAGAACCTGTTCCGGACCATCCCCCTGGATGACTAGCGTGACTCCCCCGGAAGATGTCTTTGAACATGCATTGAACAGCCCGGTCGTTCTGCGGCCGGGCTGCAAGGTGAATCTGAATCTCGCCATCACAGGGGTTCATGATGACGGGTATCACGAGCTGGACTCTCTGTTCTATCCCCTGAACTCGCCCTGTGATGTCCTGACCATTGCAAGGGGAAAGAGGCCCGGTCTGGAACTGGTGTGCTCCCTGCCGGAACTCGAGGGCGAGGGCAATATCCTCCACGCTACCCATGCCATGTGGTCGGAGCGTGTGGGGTTCGTTCCC
>CAYWJL010000142.1:0-2926 GCA_964458145.1 uncultured Desulfovibrionales bacterium
TGATCGGGGCCTTTCTCGAAGGTATCGCCGGGGTCACTGTTCTGGCCGATCATGCCGGGGCTTCCGTGCTCGTGGCTGATCTGGGTATTGTGGAAGATGTCAGCGAACTGTCAAAGGCGCGCAACGGCCAACTGGCTAATCGCAAGATCCAGCAGGGAACTTCCAATATGGCCAAGGGGCCGGCCATGACTCGGGAAGAGGCTGAAACGGCCATCATGGTAGGCTTTGAACTCGCTTCGGCCCAGTATGAGGCGGGTGTGGCTATCCTGGCCACCGGGGAAATGGGCATTGGGAACACCACCCCGTCATCGGCTATCGGGGCGGTTCTGACCGGAGAATCCCTGGACATCATGGTCGGCCGGGGCACGGGTGTGGATAACCCGGGGCTGGAGCGGAAAAAGGATGCCGTGGCCCGAGGCATTGCGACCAACAAGCCCGATCCCTCGGACGGCCTGGACGTTCTTGCCAAGGTCGGCGGCTTTGAGATCGGCGGCATCGCCGGGATCATCCTGGCAGCAGCCTATCACCGAAAACCGGTGGTCATTGACGGGTTCATCTCTACGGCCGGAGCCCTCATCGCCCACGCCCTCTGTCCCACCTGCATGGAATACGTCTTTGCCGGCCACGCCTCGGCCGAACCCGGCCACCAGGTCATGCTCGCCCACCTGGGTCTGGAACCCATTCTTCGTCTGGGCATGCGTCTGGGAGAAGGCTCGGGCGCGGCCCTGGCCTTCCCGGTCATGGAAGGGGCGGTTAAAACATTCACCCGCATGAAAACCTTTGAAGAGGCCGGGGTGTCTCTGGGGTAAATAATTCGAAAGTTCATGGTGTTGCGTGTTATTATCGGGGCAGATATCTCTGCCCCTTTTTTTGTATGGATCTTGACGTCACGCATAGTGTGATATATTTGATTTTCAATCATCACGCTGAGCGTGATATTTTCTATGTCGATCATTCAACAAGGTTGTTACCTGTATGCGTTTTTTTCAGAAACCATGGTTTCGTCGGTTTGCGGCAAATGAAAACATCACAGAGGAAGCCTTAAAAAAGATTGTCGAGAATCTTGACACTGGGCGTTTTGATGCGAGTCTGGGAGGGTATGTATATAAACAACGCCTTGCCAGACGGGGCCAAGGAAAATCGGGCGGATACCGGGTATTGTTATTTTACAAGCAGGGAGATCGCGTTTTTTTTGTCTATGCCTTTCCAAAGTCCCAACGTTCCAACTTTACACAACGTGAAAAGGTCGTCCTCAAGGCAGAAGCCGCAATCCTCATGGGGCTGACGGAAGTGGAACTGAACACGCTTGTGAGTCAGGGTGAATTTTATGAATTTAAATAACAGGAAGGAATATATATGAGCGTACCTACTGAACGTACATATCGCAGTGAGCTCCTCGGTGAATCCCATAAGACTATTGAGGCCTTGCATCGGAATGGGATGGTTTCCAAGACCACCATGCGCGAGTTTGACCAGGCATGCCTTGCCCCCGTCAAGTCCATGAGTCCTGAAGAGATCCGCGCGCTTCGAGAACACGAGGGCGTCTCACAGCCGGTGTTTGCCTGGCATTTGAACGTGTCGAAAAATTTGATTTCCGACTGGGAACGTGGTGTTAAAAATCCGGGAGGCCCGGCGCTCAAATTATTAAATCTTGTCAAAGACAAGGGGCTTGAGATCCTGGCTTCCTGAGAGTTGTCGGCAGGAGATTGTATATCATACAATCGTCAACGCCACCAACACCGCCGTTTGAGTAATTTCCCCCAATCCCCCGATCATGTCCCCGGTGATGCACCCCATGGTGGTCCGGTAGATGCGGATTACGCCCAGGACTGCGGCTAAGGCCATGACATTGACGGCTATACATATGGGTCCCGGGTAGAGAACGAAACTCAGCAGGACCAGACCGGCGGCCCAATAGGGAGCCGGATTTGTGTGTCCGAACATGTTTGAGGCCATCCCCCCTTCAGGACGTCCGTAAGGCAACGCCTGGATGCCCCTGAGCATGGCCAATCGTCCGTAGGCCGGAGCCAGGAGGAAGAATTTCCAGGCATAGTCGCGGGTGACGATGACCGATAGGGCGGACCAATTGAGCAGCAGGACGCAAAACAGAGCAATGCCCCCCCATGTGCCCAGCCTGCTGTCGCGCATGATTTCCAGGGCCCTTTCTCGTCCTCTGTGGGCCAGAATGCCGTCGGCCGCGTCGGCAAGCCCGTCCAGATGCAGGCCGCCGGTGATGAGGATGAGAAAAACAAGATCCAGAACCGCCCGCACAACCGGCGGAATGAGTAATCCCACCACTGCGTCGAACCCGGCCCAGAGCAGGCCGATGAGCAGACCCACTGCCGGAAACCATTGCAGCATGCCGTGATCCATGGACCGCTCGTCGCCTTTGACGGGCAGGGTGGTCAGAAAGGCCACCGCATTTCTGAATCCCTTCACGATACTTCCCCCTTGATGACCATAGGCAGTCCGGCCACGGTGAGAATCACGGATTCGGCAGCCCGCGCCAGACGCTGGTTGGCAAATCCGGCCAGATCCCTGAACCGTCTGGCCAGGGCGTTTTCCGGGACAATGGACCACCCGGTTTCGTTGGTGACCATGATGATACGGGCATTGCTTGCCTGCAGGGTGGTGCAGAGATCGTCCACCCGTTCCAGAATCTGATCGTCGTTCAGGTCGTCCCCCAGAAGATTGGTTAGCCACAGGGTGATGCAGTCCAGCAGGATCACGTCGTAATCATTGTGGGTATTCCGGATGACTGCAGCCGGATCGCGGGATTCCTCAATGGTGGACCATGAGGAATCGCGTTCGGCCCGGTGGCGTTTGACCCGGGCTTCCATTTCTGCGTCAAAGATTTGGGCCGTGGCAATGAACAGCCGTCCGGGGCCGCATTTTTCTGCATATTCCGGTGCGCAGGCTGACTTGC
>CAYWJL010000142.1:2936-5794 GCA_964458145.1 uncultured Desulfovibrionales bacterium
CATGGGCCGGTGACCAGCAGGGTTTGGGGTTCAGGGCGCAAGGCAGAGCTCCTCGAGGCGCGGGCAGGACAGAAGAAGATCCTTCAGGGAAAAGACCTCCAGACTGAGGCCGCCCGTATATCCGGCCAGGCCGGTTTTGATGGTTGTCCAGACAGTATCGGGCAGGTGGCTGACGGCTTTGTGATCCCGTGTCTGATCGATGCCGTGGACATGGAACATGATGGTCCTGTCCAGATGGTCGGCCATGTGTCTGGCCGGATCATGACCGTTATCAATGAGATGCCCCAGATCCTGGCAGCAGGCAAAGCCCCTGGGTCGCGTGACCGGGGCGGTCAGGTCCAGGGGGGAGTCCAGGTTTTCGATGGCAATGTGCGCCGGGTCCATGCCCATGTCCGTGAGCTGCTGCAGGGATTTTGCCCCCTGCTCAAGCCATGCGGCCGGTTCGGGGGACGTATCCGAAGGGGCGGGTTCCAGATGCATGACGTAGCATGTGGGGCATAGTTCGGCCGTGCCTTCGTAGAATCGGAACATGGTCTCCACATCCTTTGTGCGTCGGGCGTCGTCCATCCGGGCCAGATAGATATCGATGGGCAGATGGACATTGTAGGTCAGGTCCAGGTCGGTCCCCAGGGCGTGCAGGGTGTGCCGGTCGGCCTTTGAGGGCAGGGAGCCTTTGTAGGAGCTTTCAAAGAGCACCAGCTCGATTTCATCGAAATGAGGACCCAGAAAACGGACGTTGGGGATGATGGCATCGGGCAGGATGTACGAGGGCACGGCCAGGCGGAAGGGGAATCTGTTTTTGAAATCCGGGAGGGTAGGCAGGTCGGTTTTCATGCGCATATTCCTCCCAGCATTCCCCACCACCCCGCATGGCTAACGATCAGACAGATGAGGGAGAGCCCGGCGGCGAGAATGGATGCTCCGTAAAGAAGACGAACTGCGCGGGCGTAATCCCCTGCTGTCAGGGTATGCCCCGGATCGCCGATAAAGGGCTTGTCCACCACGCTGCCGAAATAGGTGCACGGCCCCCCCAGCCTCATTCCCAGGGCCCCGGCAAAGGCGGCCTCGGGAACGCCCGCATTGGGGCTGGATGCGTTGTGCCGGTCCCGGAGCATGATGGTCCATGCCCGTTTCCAGTCCCCGCCCGTAAGTGCAGCGGCCAGAACCAGAAGCAGCCCGGTCACACGGGCCGGGATGAAATTGGCCGCATCGTCCACCCGTGCGGCGAATCTTCCGAAAAGCATATACTTGTCGTTCTTGTATCCGATCATGCTGTCCATGGTGTTCACGGCTTTGTACAGGACCATCAGAGCCGGCCCTCCCAGGGTCAGGTAGAAGATGGGAGCCACGATGCCGTCGGAAAGGTTTTCGGCCATGGTTTCCAGCACGGCCCGGCGGATGCCCTGTTCGTCCAGGTTTGCCGTTTCCCGTCCCACGATACGGGAAAGCCGGGTACGCGCTTCTGTGACGTCCCGGCCCGGCATGAGGCATGCTTCCACTTCGGCACAGGCAGCATGCAGGGACCGTGTGGCCAGGGCCGAGTAGATGAGCCAGACCGTGCCCAGGGTTTCCATAGCTCCGTTCAGGGAAATGATCGTTTTGAAGAGATACAGGGCCGCGCAGACCGCCATGATCACCAGAAACCAGTGACGGACTCCCGAGGTGAGCGAGTTTGCATACAGCCTGTTCTCCAGAAAAAGGCTCAGCCTGCCCATCCACCGGACCGGATGCGGCCAGGTTTCAGGGTCGCCCAATAGCAGGTCGGTGACATAGGCAATGCCGAACAGGGGCGCGAGATACATGAAAAAGAGGTCCTTGGGTTGAAGTGGCCCGAGAGGTATCAGGAAAGGTTTTGCTGATATGACAGGAGGGGGGTTGTCAAGAAGGTCACACAATTTTGAGACACATGACCCGTTCAAAAAACAAGGATACGACCACAAAGGTCTGCAGGCTCGAGGGGCCTTGTTTGCTGCTTGGGGATCATTCTATTACGGGGTTTTTCTATCCGGTGAAGAGCATAGTAGGTCGCCTTTTTGTGGGCACCGCGATCCTGAAGCTACTTGCGCAGCATAGGGGCAAAGGATATCCTTTTTCTTCACATAACCCGGCCGGGCCATTCATACGCCGGGCACAACACACGAGCCGACAGCCATGACCGCATACAAAAACACTGTTCCTTCCATCCAAAGCGTTCTCGAGAAGTATCCCGAAATTCTCATTGCCACGCTGTTCGGGTCGGCGGCTCAGGGACGGATGACCGATACGAGTGACATCGACATCGCTGTGGCATGCAGCCGACCGTTATCCTGTGAAGAAAAAATGTCCCTGGCCGCAGCACTGGAGACGGCCGTACAGCGCGACATCGATCTTGTGGATCTGCAGCAGGTGTCAGGCCCCATCCTGCAGCAGGCGTTGTGCACCGGCCGGATCATTCTGAAAAAATCCCCTCCGCTTCTGGCCGAACTGCTCAGAAAAATGTGGTACAACCAGGCGGATATGATGCCTCATACCACCATGATCATGCGAAAACAGCTCCGGAGGTTCTCCCGTGAATGACCAGGTTCTTCTTGCCAAGCTGACATCTCTCAAACGCTGCGTGGGTCGCATCCAGAGCAAAACGCCTCCAACAGCAGCGGATTTGAACGGGGATCTGGATCTGCAGGACATCATTTCGCTGAATCTTCAGCGGGCGGTTCAGATATGTGTGGATATCGCCTCCCACATTGTGGCGGATCTCATGTACGCCCGCCCATGACCATGGCTGATGCCGTTTTTTCCGTTTTTATCGTGACCGGAGTGGAGAGATATGATCCTTCCGTGGTAAAGCGGGAAATGAGCAAGAAAAAGGTGTATGCCTT
>CAYWJL010000143.1:0-5785 GCA_964458145.1 uncultured Desulfovibrionales bacterium
GGGGCGTCTCATTTCCAGAAGATTTTGCCAAAGGCCAGGTATTTGACCACTATTTCCACGAGGACGATCACGACCGGGATTGTGATGCCCCCGACCAGAAAGCCCTTCCAGAAGCCGGGGAGGCTCAGCCAACTCATGATGGTTCTCCTTGAAGGTTGCAACGGGATGATTCAGACTCTCACGAGCACGAGCGGCTTTTTTTGGGAGGAATATCCTCGCCGCAATGGGAACAGCGAACCGTCCGGCATTTTTTATCCGCAGGCACGATCTGGGTGCGACCGCATTTCGGACAGGTTCGTTTGAGTCCCCTGAGAGCCCCAAGTATCGAAGAGATGAAAAACGGGTTCATACCCCTTTCCTTGCCCGATCCAAGGGCATGGGCGTTGTTGCAAACGCCCGAGTTTGCCGCATCAGGATGTGAGAAAACCCTTTCCCATGTTGAAACCCTGACCCAGATACTCCCCGATTCCGTGATAGGCCCTGCTGCCCGGGGTGAAGACAAAGGGACTCACCTTGGCCATGTCCGGCATGCCCTTGTCGTCGAGCACGGACGGATCGGCCTTGATGTCTCTGATCTCGCCCACGAACTGGGTGTGTACGCCGAGTTCGTGCACCGCGACCACCGCGCATTCAACGATCAGGGGAAACTCGTCGATATACGGGGCATCGACCATCTCTCCCTTCACCGGTGTCATGCCGGTCTTCTCGAATTTATTCTCATTCTTTCCCGAAGCCATGCCGAAATAATCGACTACAGCCGCCTGAGCCGCCGATGCGATGTTCACGGTGAACGCCTTGCGCTGCATGATCCCGGCAAAGCTGTGGCGCTGGGGCTGGATGGACACGGCCAGACAGGGCGGTTTTGAGCAGCATACACCGCACCAGGCCGCGGTCATGACATTCGGCACGCCGTCAATGTCGTAGCTGCCGATAGCCCAGACAGGGGCGGGTTGGGCCAGTATTTTGGGGCCAAGCGACTTCTTCATGGAATTCTCCTTGGTGTTTGTTGCAAAATCCAAAGCTATTGCGGATACAGCGAAGTTTCAAGGGAAAAGATCTTTCATGGGAGGGGCAGAGAATTTCAGAAACGAGGATTAAAAACGGGGCCGTTCCTGATTGAGGAACGGCCCCGTTTTGCGTGGTATGAAGGGGGCGTGACAGGGAGTTTCAGTTTTCAAGTCCGGAAAAGTCCACATCCTGGATATGTTGTCCGATGAAAACCATAAAACGATCCGGCCCGATATCCTCGGGTGCGGGCTCGATGGAGTAAACACCTGGTGAGTACTGAAAAATCACGGGGCCGGGTTCCTCTTCCAGCTCGATGACGCCTTTGGCCCTGAGCAGGGAGGGTTGGATGGTCTTGAACGTCTCCAGCAGGTCGTGGGTGGAAAAAGGGGTTTCGCATTCCACCAGTCTGGTCCCGATCTGGTCGGCCAGATGGGTGGCCTTCAGGTTGGGGAGGAAATGGGATTTGCTGAGCGTGGGAGCCATTTCATGCAGATTGACTCCGTAGAGGCATGTGGCCCGGATGTTCCCGTGGGTGGTTCTGTGTACGCCGGCCACGGGATTGAGGCCGAAGATCTCGGCTTCGAGGCTGCGAAGATCTTCTTCCCCGACGAGATCGCATTTGTTGAGTAGAATGGTATCGGCCAGACGGATCTGGCTTCTGGCCACTTCGAAATCGTTCAGTGAGGTCAGGGCGCCGGCCGCATCGACCACCGTGGTTATGGAACCGAATTCAAGGATATCTTCCAGATCGTCCACTTCCTGCAGCAGATTGGCCGGGTTGGCCAGTCCGGTGGTTTCCAGAACGATGAAGTCGGGATCGAATGTATTGAGAATTTCCTGCACCGCCGCACGAAGATTGCCGGCCAGGGTGCAGCAGACACACCCTTCGTCCATCTCGGTGACCGCGTAGTTGTTCCCCAGGATCTTGCCGTCCAGACCTTTTTCCCCGATCTCGTTCTGGACCACGGCAACGAAACTGTTGGCCCCGGTCTGTTCCTCGATGAATCGGTCCAGAAAGCTGGTTTTGCCTGATCCCAGAAATCCGGTCAGGATGATCAACCTGGGTTTTGAAATGTGCTTGTGATCACGGCGTTGCATGTTTGAGGCGTGGTCTTTGGAAGAAAGAGCCCACCATGGTTCGTCCGCATAGCGCTCAGGCAGGGGGGCTGGAGCGTGCCATCTCAGCGCGGCCAGGTCGCCTTTCGCGTTGTCTGGCAGGAAGGTATCTCCGGTATCGAATCCCAGTGTGAGCAGAGTCACGGAACATGCCGGAGAGGGAGTTTCCTGTTCGTTGTGATCACGGTCGTACACGGTTTCAAAACCGGTTCGGTGGTGCTCTATAAGCACATCCGGACTGGTCTGCTGGGTGTGCCCGAAAGACGTGGCCAGGACCCGGAAAAAGGGCATGGCTGTTTCAAAGGCGGGGAGATCCTGGTCCGGTCGACCGGGTTCAACGAGACATTGCTCTCCCTGAGGTGTAGCCACGAAGATCCCGTCCCGGGCAATGGTCCGAATCCTTTCCGGAGATTCCAGGGTCAGAACACGGCTCAACGTGGTCGGGTCGAGACGGATGTGGATGCGGCCGATGGCGAAGAGTGCGGTCAGTTCCGCATCCAGGCAGAATCTGCGGACCCTGGTGATGAAGTCGTCCTGAACGGCCTGAATGCCCGCCTGCAGGGAAAAGGACTCGACCAGTGGCTCCTCGGGGTCGGGGAAATAGCACAGGGAAAAGGTTGCCCCGTGCATTCCCTTGTCAAGCAGTTCGATACCGTAGACGCCGGTCATGTTGCGGATCTTGGCGGTCATGGCCAGTTTGGCAAGATCAGGCTGGACGATCTCCTGGACACCTCGCCAGCCCAGCTGGTGGCGTGTGGTGGGGGTGAAATTGGAACGGATCATCACCGCGCGAAGGAGTTCGGCCGAACCGCGTCCCGTGTCCTTGCACGCGCTGGGCGGGATGAGATGGTGGAGGTCGGTCATCATGCCCTCTTTCATGGGGTTTGGGAAATGTCGATCCTGCGAGGCCGGAGAACAGAGGAGGCGGAAACGCTATGGGCGGGCAGGAACTTCCGCATGGCGAAAGTTCCTGCCCTATGGAGGATGGGTGTGGGTTATCCGAACTGGATGGTGTCACCGTTGCCCAGATAGGCGCGGTCCTGGGAACGGAATCTGGCCGTACCCTTGATGACCGGATACCCGGCGTCGATGAACTTTTTGGCGCAGAGCACGCCGGTGCAATGGTTGCAACCGATGCGCTTGAACCCGTAGTTGCCCAGGGAGATGACCAGATCGTCGTACTTGGGATCCCAGTCGTCAAAGGGCGAGATGTGCAGGCCGCCGTAGATCCCGTACAGCTGGTCGTTCTCGTAGGCGATCTCCTTGTACGCGGTCTCGGCAAAGCGGATGATCCCCTGGTGGCAGCAGCCTGTCACCGAGACCAGCCCCTGGTCCTTGACGTTGAAGTACATGGACTGTTCACCGTAGACCCGGCAGATGATGGGTACGGGGAAGACGTAGCTGGCCATCCCGGGGACATGCTTGCACAGGCCGTTCTTGACCTCCACGACCTTGCCCTTGTGGCCGGAATCCTTGATGTATTGGAGTCCTTCGGGATAGAATCCCTCGGGGATGTAGATGGTGATCTCGGGGTCGTACTTCAGGGTGACGGGCAGTCCCCAATAGTGGTCGAAGTGCTCGTGGGAGATGAACAGTCCCTCGATCTCCTTGTTGGCCAGCATCTTGTCGATGCCCTCGCGCTTGAAGCACTTGTGGGTCCATTCATAGGACCAGCCGGTATCCAGGAGGAATTTCTGCTTCTTGCCGTCCATCTGTTCCACTTCAAGGAGGGCTGCGTAGCCGCCGGCGTTTTCCGGATGCACGGCATTGGCCTTGGCGATCTCCCATGCCTCGTCCACCCGGTTGGGCAGAAGGTGCTTGATCTTGGCGATGCCCTCTTCATAGGTGCCCTTGCCCAGCCCTTTGCCGTTGCCGAAGGGGGGCCAGTTGTAGTCGTACTGGTTGACCAGAAGGCCGCCGGCGCCCTTGATATCGCCCACGAGGTCGCCGTTATTGAACCAGCTGGTTTCCGAGATATTGGTCACCTTGACGGATTTGCAGACCCCGATGTCCTCGAGTTTGCGTTCGGTCTTGGCGAAATGGCTTTTGCGTAGAGGGGAATAAGAATACAGTCCCATGGCCCCAAGGACACCGACTCCCACACCGGTCGCCGCTCCCTTGAGGAAATCGCGTCGTTTCATATCGTTTGACATAGTTGCTCCTCTATTGTTGCGGTTATTTGCCGGGGATGATGTTGAGGGTCTGATAGATGGCAGGCAGTCCCCAAACGGTCACGAAATAGAACAGAATACCGCAGACAACGCCCGTACCCAGACCCACGCCGAACTTGGGGGTGAATCTGACCGCTTCGACCTGGTCTTCGTAGGCCTTGTGGTCGGCAGCGATTTCCGTTTCCGTCTTGGGAACCATCTTCCAGCCCGGCCAGTTGTCCATGAACCAGTGGTGGACCAGCCAGATGTTGATCAGCCAGATCATGGGGATCATGGGGAACTGCTGGGGATGCGAGAAACCCTTCTGGGTTCCCAGGAAGAGATGGGACGTCCGGTAATAGAGGATGTACAGGGCGGCGGCACCGGCGATGCAGATGGCCGTCCTGATGAAGACGTTGATGGGCATGCTGAACTTTTTGGGCCAGTTGCCGCAGTAGAAGGACAGAAACAGGGCCGGGACCAGGAAGAAGATGGCCATCTCGCCCACGTGCAGCCAGCGCCAGTCGGGAGCGAATGCGCGACGGGTTCCGCGGATGGCTTCACCCCAGGTGAGTTCCTGGGCAAAGTACAGGAAGAAATGCATGCACAGGGCAATGACGATGATCCCGAAGAAGGCGGTCAGCCGACGGGCCCAGTCGTTTTTGATGAGGTTGAAGGGGTAGCGCTCCCAGATGGTTTCCACCAGCCAGACCACCACGGTACAGCACATGATCCAGGAAACGTGGAAGTTGCCGGATACGGTGTTGGCGAAATCCTGCCAGTAGGGGGGCGCGATGGACGTGAAGTACTGCCATGGGTGATACAGGATACCCATGTGCGAGTGCATGGTCACGAAATAGACGATGGTCGACAGGAAAAAGGTTGCGATAAGGATGGAAAATCCCTTGGCCGGTTGCTTGAGCGTCTGCCAGGGAGCGTTTTCCATGGCCACGACCCAGGCCGGTGAGAGCCAGGAAGCGATGGCCGCGAACATCAGGATGGCCAGGGAGGCGTATTCGACGGCAAAGAAGCCGGTTACACCTTTGAGTTTTTCCAATTGATCCGGGTTGAAATAGGCCAGGCCGTAATTGCCTAAGATGCCCTCGAAAAATCCCTTGATCAGCACGAGCATGATGACCACTGAAATGGTCGTGAGTAACGCTCCCTTGATCAATGGGTGGGTCTTGTTCAGCCATGTTCGTTTGAACGGCCAGAAATTGAAGATGTAGACCATCCAGATGAGCATGATCAGCCACCAGCGGCAGTACATGTACCCGACATACGGGGTATACATGCGCATGAGCCCGCGGGGGTCCTGGAAGATCCACCATGTTCCGTAGAAAACCGCCACGGTCAGTAAGAGACTGACCAGCGCGGGCACGGGGCCGGCCCATCGCTTGACAAGTTTTCTTTCCTCAAGATAATTTTCGCCATACCTCTCCATAAATCCTCCTTCAACGGGTTTGGGTTTGTGGTCTGGCTACCTTGGGCGGGGCGTGTCGCGGCCAAAC
>CAYWJL010000144.1:0-5706 GCA_964458145.1 uncultured Desulfovibrionales bacterium
GGTCGATGGCCATGCCGTCGAGCTTTCTGGCTGCTGAAGTGGCAATGTAATGGCTCATATCCGAACTGACCACCAGGCTGACGGGTTTGTCAGCTGCCTCGATGGCCTTTGCCAGGCACGCACCCACCTCCTGAAGCACGTCCGTTCTGGGATCGGCAATGGTTATGGGCACGATGGTCATTGCGGGATTTTTGGCATGCAGAAAGGGAATCTGCACCTCAAGAGAGTGCTCACGCATGTGGGAGTCGTGGTCTGCGGTGACGCGCGGACAGATTTGAAGAATGGTTGCTGCCAGAGACTGGTCCACCTGGAGGCTGCCCCCGGGAAAGAGCCAGGACCCGTCCGGCCAGAGGCCGATGGGAGCTCCTTGCCCGGTGTGACTCGGGCCGAGAAGGATGACGGTGTCGTGAAGGCGGGCCCTGGCCACGGTTTCTCCGGCCACTGCTCCCGAATAGATATAGCCCGCATGGGGGAGCATGGTCAGGATGGTCGGCTGCTCGGTCACAACGACGTCGGCAGGCATGCACTGCCTGAGCTGACGTTCAAGTTCCTGGGGATCGCCGGGATAGAATTGTCCGGCCACGATGGGATGTCTGTCCATGATATCCTCCCTATTCAAAGGGCTGCATCTTTTTTTGGAGCTTGGCCGCTTCCAGATCCCGGGCGGCCATCTTGCTGTAGATGGAATCCGGATACGCCGTGGTGATGGCGACAAGCTTCTTTTTCCACATATCCTGATCCTTGTTCAATTTGAAGAGATTGGCAAGTGTGTACATGTGGGCCGGCCAGGATGGGTCGTCCTCGTTCATGTATTTTTCAAATTCCAGTCCCCAGCCCAACGCCTCCTGGAAACGTCGTGTCCTCGAGGTGACCCGGATGAGCATATCCAGACAATCCCGGATTTTGGGAAGATCCTGTTTGGGCATGCCCAAAAACAGGGACAGAGCCTGTTGGGCAAGCATGTACTCGTTTTGAAGATCTTTTATGCGTTCGGCGTGCTTGGCCATGAAGTACAGGGCATAGGCCCGTTGGGAATCCGGAAGTTCGACCTCGGAAGCCAGCTTCGTCCACAAGGGATAGCTCTTGTCCTCCTGTCCCAGATTTTCATAGGCCAGGGCCTGGGTGTATTCGAACTGGCGTCGTCTGTTTGGCGCAAGCTTCCATTTTTTGACTTCTGTCGTCATATCGAGGATTTGCTGCCATGATTGGGATTGGACAAGAATGGCCAGAACGAGGTCCAGGGCCGGCCCGGAACTTTTGCCCTCGGGAAGATTGCCCGAGAGAAAGGGCGCGGCCAGTTCCAGGGCCTTGGAACCATCGCCGTTCTTCCACAGGCTGGTGGCAACGGCCAGCCTGGTCATGGGGTCGGGGGCTGCATGCAGAAAGGGGTATTTCTCCCAGGTGGTAGCGATATCCTGGTAGCGATCCCGTTTGATGGCCTTGGTGATCCATTGGGAAAAGGCCTTGTTGCCTACCTCGAGAGCCTTGGGCAGGAGTTCCTGGGCAGGGTAATCGGCAACGAAATCGGCAACCGTCTGCAGGGTATCCTTGAACTTGTCGCTCCACAGCTGCCACATGGCCAATTTGAGGCGTGCTACCGGTGCTAGAGGGCTCTGGGGATATTTTTCAATGATCTGGGTATATACCTCTTTGGGTCTCAGACTATACGGCTTGTCGAATACGGAAAACATGGTCCGGATGGACGGTTTGTCAAAGACCCCTTCCTCGGCAAGACGCATCTTGGCGATGAGTCCGCCTTCCTTGTCCGGGAATCGTTCCGCTGTTTTTTCGTAGATTTCCCGGGCAGCGTGCTTTTTGTCGGTCATCACATAGATGTCTCCGATGCGGGCCAGGGCGATATCCACGTTTTCAGCTTCAGGGGTCAGGTTGACATAGGTCCAGAATTTTTCCTTGGCTTTCAGGAGATGGTCGTTCTTGAAATCGATGTACCCGGCCAGCATGAGAAAATCCGGGTCCTTGATGTAATAGCGAGGCCAGCGTTTTTGCACGTAGTCCATGATTTCGAATCCCTGCTTGTAATAGCCGAGCTCCTTGAGAGCTCTGGTCAGCCCCACGGCACAGCTCTGTGCCATGGAGTTGTCGGGATAGTTCTGGATCACGAATTGGAAATTGTCCGCTGCCTTCTGGTATTGTCTGGCATCCAGATAGTGCTCTCCCAGGTAATAATAGGTCAGAGGCACGTTGGAATCATTGGGATACTTGGAGCGGATGAGCTTGAAGTAGCCCTTGGCCTCGGGAAGATTGCCCACCTTGAGGTTGATGAGCCCCATGCTCAACAGGGCCGAGGGGAGTCGCAGGGATTCGGTATCGTAGGTGACCGCTCGCTGGAAGGCGGACATGACTTCCTGGAAGTGGGTGTCGAGGTCGTTGTGAAATTTCTGGAACAGGGCATCGGCGATCAGATACAGGGTTTCTTCCCGGAGTGAATCGGGAAATTTGGGATGCTTGAGCATGCCCTGTAACACACCCAGAGCCGCGTCGGTCTCGCCGTTTTGCAGGGTGGCCTTTGCCGTGATGATGTAGTCTTTGAAATTGGGAGCGGATGTGGCATTGGCTGCTTCGCTCTCAGCCGACGGAGACGAGGACGTCACGGTCTGCTCCGCCCCATCCTCGACGGGCTCGGGTTTTTTGTCCCGGGATGCCTTGGGCTCTTCAATCTGTGCGCTGGTGGTCGATGCGGGGGCGGTCGGAGTGTCACTCTGTGTTGCCGCTGAAGGCGTGCTTGCTGTATTTGGTGCAACGGTCCCGTTGTCTCCGGACGGTTGTAAGTCTTTGGGGGAATCCTGTGGGTCCAGGTCCCGCACACCCGTGGAGTCCCTGTCCGGCGATGCGGCAAAGGCTTCTTCGGCAGTCTGGAATTTGACCTTCAAGCGCAGTGCACCGGGACGTGGCTGATCTGTGGTCTCGAGAGTCGCGTTCGTGGCCGGGATGGTGGCTACAACGGGAGGGGCTTCCTGGGGGATCGCCGGTTGTGGCTGAACTTCCGGCAAAGGCGTGGGCTTTTGCCGGGGAAGTGTTTGCTCGGTTTGTGGCGCGAGCTTTTGCCGGGGAAGGGGGTGCTCGGTTTGTGGCGTGGGCTCGGGTGGTTTGGGTGCTGCCTGGGCAGGTGCCGGCCCAGGGGCGGCGTTGGGGGGCGCTTCCCATTTGGCCCCAAGAGGATCTCGGAAGATATCCAGGATGATCTGTCGGTTATCGGGATCGGGAACCGTGATGAATCCGAAGGACGGAGAATCGAGCTCAATGGTTATCTCGCGATCGGAGGTGGTTATCTCCGCGATCAGTCGTGACACGCTCAGGTCGACGGCAGCGGGGCGTTGCTCCCTGCCCCAGAATGTCGCGGGAAGGGAGATGGTTATCCTGCGACGACCGGTTCGGCTGACGGCAACGTCGGGAATGGCATCGGCAAAGGAAAAGACGAGACGTTCCTTGTTGGGGTGGCGTCTCCAGGAATAGGTCATTCCCGAGGCGGTCTGCGCCAGGCACAGAAAAAGGAACAGCCCGGCAAGGACAAGGGAGAGACAGCCTGAAGTCCGGGGGGATGACATCATGCCGGGGCTCCGATCTTTGTGGGGAATACTATCCCCGGAGAAGGGCAGCGTCCTGTGCCATGCCGCAGGAGAAGGATTCCGGGGATGTCGTTGTGCAGGATCGGAGTGAAAGGGTCTCGGTTGCGCGGGAGGATGGACATAGGGAATTCTGCCTGTTTCGGGTCGAAAAGGGGTTCTTCGGAGGGTACGAGTGAACCCGGGTTGCGCCAAGAAAATGAACCGGTTACACGAATGGAATGATTCTATGCAAAAATCAGGCACAAAACAGGAGATTCGGAAAAATGCCCATGCAGGCCAGGGGGATCCGGTCAGGATGAGATTTTTTTCTTTTTCAGCTTTTCAATCAAGGTGGTTCGTTTGATCCCCAGGATCTCGGCTGCTTGATTCTTGACGCCGTCGGCCATGTTCAGGGCTTCCTTGAGCAGATGGGTTTCCATGATATCGAAGAAGTCCTTGAGACCGACGCCCTGTTCCTGCATGTCCCTGACCGCGGGGAGGCGGAATCCCTGGGCCACGGCCTGGATTTTCGGGCGGGCAGGGATGTCGGTGCCGGTTTCCTTGAGAATCTTATCCGGGAGGTCCGTGGGGGTGATGATGTCTTCGTCACACAGAATGCTCAACCGTTCCATGAAATTTTCCAGTTCCCGAACATTCCCCGGCCAGGAATAGGACAACAGAATGTTCTGGGTCTCGGCAGCCAGTCGCATGATGCAACGCTCCTGGGTGCGGCAGAACTTCTGGAGGAAATAGTTGGCCAGCAGGGGAATGTCTTCCTGACGTTCCCGCAAGGGGGGCAGATTGACCGGAATGACGTTGAGCCGGTAAAAGAGGTCCTCCCGGAAGTTTCCCCGGGCGACCTCCTGCTCCAGATCCCGGTTGGTGGCGGCAATGACACGTACGTTGGCCTTGAAGGTTTTGGTTCCGCCGACCCGTTCGAATTCCCGTTCCTGAAGGACCCTGAGGATCTTGACCTGCAGGCTCAGATCCATCTCCCCGATTTCGTCGAGGAACACGGTCCCTCCGTCGGCCAGCTCGAACCGGCCCGCCCTGGTCCGAATGGCGTGGGTGAAGGCTCCCTTTTCATGGCCAAAGAGTTCCGACTCCAGGAGCTCGCCGGGAATGGCCCCGCAGTTGACCGGCACAAAAGGCGATTCCATCCTTTTGCTGTTACGGTGCAGGGCCCTGACCATGAGCTCCTTGCCCGTGCCTGATTCGCCGCTGACCAGAACCGTACTGTCCGTGGGAGCCACCTTGGCCAGGATGGCGAAGACCTCCCGGAGGGCCTGGCTTTGGCCGATGATGCCTGAAGTATCCAATGTCATGAAAACTCCGCTTGCAAAAAGTATTCTTGGTGAAGCATGTCGTGCCAGCCGTACGTGAGTCGGGCTGGTTGTGTCAATAAAATGACGGGAATTTTCGCGAAGTTTTTCATGCGGAGGGGAGGGAGAAGGAAGAAGGGAGAAGGAAGACGGGAGACAGGAGACAGGAGAAAAGGAGAAAGGGGCAGGAGAAAAGGAGAAGGGGGGACAAAAAACACGTCATCCCGGACTTGATCCGGGATCTCCTCCGCGTTGGCGTTGCATGAACGTAGTTCAAGATCCCGGCCTGCGCCGGGATGAGCCTAACCGCTGGAAATTCGGCTTTATACGTGGGTACGTAGTGCCGGGATCCGACACTATCCGGATCAGACCATGTCGTTGATCAGCTTTCCCTGCATGGCGGCCTGGGAGGCGAGCATGGTGGCGTTGGCGTCATAGGCCCTTTCCGTGGCCATCATGTCCACCATTTCCCGTGACAGATCGGTGGTGCTGGGAGCGGGTTCCCGGGGTTGGGTGGCAGCCGGAGCCGGGGGCTGAGTGGTCTGCCGGGCAGTTGCCTGAACACCGCCGTCCTGATTTTCCCGCATATCCACCCGGTCGGGAGTGAACCCGGGCGTGTTGGCATTGGCGATGTTGTTGGCCGTAACCTGTTGTCTGGCCTGAAAGGCGTTCAGGGCGCTTGCCGAGATCTCCATGGACATGGGGGCCTCCCCGGTTGCAGGAATTATACATTGCAGAATCAAACAGCATATACCACCATTGGCAACAATGAGCAATGTCGGGACAAGGCAAATTTGTTCGTGTACACGTACCTGGAA
>CAYWJL010000145.1:0-5691 GCA_964458145.1 uncultured Desulfovibrionales bacterium
ACCCATTGCGGGTGCCCCTTGTTTGTTCCATATCCGCCCCGGATACAATTTTTTTCCCTGGATGCCACATCCGCAAACAGGGGAAAAACGGGTTCATAGAGGGCAGACATGGGTTCTGGGTACACGGAAACGGCGGGGGTGGTTTCCGGATGCGGAAAAGGGCAGATATGGAATCTGCCCCTACGGATGGATCGTGGTCCGGTAGGGGCGGATTCCATATCCGCCCTTCTGGATTGCATATCCGCCCCGGATACAATTTTTTTCCCTGGATGCCACATCCTCCATGGATCCCACATCCGGAAACAGGGCGTGTTATTTTCTGATCATAAATGTTTTGTTCGAAATTTGACAGATGTGAATTTTTGTATATAAACATTTTGTACACGAAACATTTGATGACAATTATTTTCAACAAGATCATTTATTGTTTTCAAGGAGCACCGGAAACATATGGCAACCCAGTACGCAGCTAATATTCTTCAATCATTGCGCAGGATCATTCGATCCATCGACCAGCATAACAAGCAGCTCGGCAAGGAGTACAAAATGACCGTTCCGCAGCTGGTCTGCTTGCGCCAGTTGGATACCCAGGACGGTCCTGTGACAACAGGCAATCTGGCCCAACAGGTTTACCTGAGCCAGGCCACTGTGACCGGCATCCTGGATCGGTTGGAGCGCAAGGGGCTTATCACCCGGGAAAGGAGCACCACCGATCGCAGGCGGGTTTTTGTCTCCCTGACCGAGGCAGGGATCAAACTCAACGAGGAAATGCCCTGGCCGTTACAGGAACGGTTTGCTCAGAGTCTGGCCTCGCTTTCCGACGAGGAACAGGAGCAGTTCGATACCATGCTCAAGAATCTGGTGGAGATGATGGAGGCCCCGAAAATGCCGGTCTGGCCTTATGGGACCCATGATGCCGAAATCCAGAATTCACCATCCAAACAATGAGTTGAACCAAACTCGGAAAACTATTCCCGATCAAATCTTTTCCGCCATAAAGGAGAGATACATGGAAAAAATACGTGTAGAGAATCTGTATAAAATATTCGGATCCAATCCGAGCAAGGGCATGAAGCTCCTGTCGCAGGGTATGGATAAAACAGGTGTGCTCGAAAAGACCGGCATGACCGTGGGCGTGGACAATGCCAGCTTTTCCATCGAGGCCGGTGAAATCTTTGTCATCATGGGATTGTCCGGCTCGGGGAAGTCCACCATGGTGCGCATGCTCAACCGGCTTATCGAACCGACTTCGGGGAAGGTCTTTGTGGACGACAAGGAAGTCACGGCCATGAGTCCCAAGGATCTGGTCTCGTTTCGTCTGCACAACATGAGCATGGTTTTCCAGTCCTTTGCCCTCATGCCCCATCAGACCGTCCTGGAGAACACCGCCTTTGGCCTCGAGCTCGCCGGAGCCGACAAAAAGCAGCAGCGGGAGCGTGCCATGGAGGCCCTCGAACAGGTCGGCCTGGCCGGATGGGAGGATTCCTATCCCAACCAGCTCAGCGGCGGCATGCAGCAGCGTGTGGGCCTGGCCCGGGGGCTGGCCGTTGACCCGGATATCCTGCTCATGGACGAGGCCTTTTCCGCCCTCGATCCTCTGATCAGGACCGAGATGCAGGACGAGTTGCTCAACCTTCAGGAAGAACAGCAGCGAACCATCGTGTTCATCTCCCATGATCTCGACGAGGCCCTGCGCATCGGGGACCGCATCGCCATCATGGAAGGGGGGCAGGTCATCCAGGTGGGTACGCCCGAAGAGATTTTGCAGAATCCGGCCGATGATTATGTCCGGGCCTTTTTCAGGGGTGTCGACCCGACCAGTGTTCTTTCGGTCGGGGATATCTACAGGGACAGCCATCCTACGATCATTCGCACCAAAAAGGGCAGCCCGCGGGCGGCCCACGAGATCCTGAGCGGAAGCGACCGTGATTACGGATATATCCTGGACGCCAAGCGGCGTTTCCAGGGGATCGTTTCCACGGACACCCTGAACGATGCCCTGGAAGAAGGAGCCACGAGCCTGGATGAGGCCATTATTCCTGGAACCAAGGCCGTGGAAATGTCGGTATCCATGCAGGATGTCCTGCCCATTGTGGCCTCCAATCTCTGGCCCGTTCCGGTGGTTGACGACCTGGGGCGGTACAAAGGGGTTGTCTCCAGAACCCGGTTCCTGCGTACCCTTCACCGCACGGAAAAGGCCCGTAACGGCCATGGTCTGGAACAGGACGCACAGTAGGGGCAGGCCCCCGTGCCTGCCCCTTGGAGAAACAGGATATACAGGCATGAGGTCACGAAATCACAGCTCCAGAATCATACCAACCAAGAGAGCGGTGTTGTGAAACAGCCATCAATCGAACCGATGCAGGAGGAATGATATATGTTTGAAGAAAGTGTAATCCCATTGGATAGCTGGGTGTCCCAGTTCGTGGACATGCTCGTGGATAACTACCGGGATATTTTTCAGGCCATGAAGATGCCTGTGGAATATCTGCTCAACGGGCTGGATGCGGGGCTGAACGCCCTGCATCCCCTGATCGTCATTGCGGTACTGGCTCTGGCCGCCTGGAAATTTTCCGGAATCAGACTGGCCATCTTTGCGGTGGCCTCAATGGTTCTGGTGGGGTTGCTGGGATTGTGGGAGGATTCCATGACCACCCTGGCCATGGTTCTGGCCTCGGTGATCATCTGTACGTTGCTGGGGGTTCCCCTGGGGATCGTTGCCGGTCGTTCGGACCGGTTCGAGGCGGGTATCCGTCCTGTTCTGGACGCCATGCAGACTACCCCGGCCTTTGTCTATCTGGTACCCATTGTCATGCTTTTTTCCGTGGGTAACGTGGCCGGTGTCCTGGCGACCATCATCTTTGCCCTGCCTCCCATCATTCGTCTGACCAGCCTGGGTATCCGTCAGGTCCATCCCGAGCTGGTGGAAGCCGCCCAGGCCTTTGGGGCCACCAACTGGCAGGTTCTGCGCAAGGTTCAGGTTCCCCTGGCCATGCCGACCATCCTGGCCGGTCTCAACCAGACGATCATGATGGCCCTTTCCATGGTGGTCATCGCGGCTCTCATCGGGGCCGGCGGACTGGGATCGCCGGTGGTGCTCGGACTGAATACCCTGGATATCGGCACAGCCGTTGTCGGTGGTCTGGGTATCGTACTGATGGCCATCCTGCTCGACCGTATCACCCAGGCCATGGCCCAGAAATAACGTTTTTACGAACCATCAAACATAGAGGAGACGAACATGAACATGCGCACGATACTCATGTCTCTGGTACTGTTCCTGCTGGCGGTTCCTGCCGCACATGCCCTGAACATGAAACCCGGCAAGGGTGTGACCGTCAAGCCGGCCCGGGCAACCTGGAATACGGGATTTTTCCAGGAGGCCCTGGTTCGCCGCGGGTTGGAAGAATTGGGCTACAAGGTCAAACGTCCCCGGGATCTGCAGAATCCATTGTTTTACAAATCCGTGTATCTGGGTGATGTGGACTATTGGACCAACGGGTGGTTTCCCATTCATAACAGTCAGATGCCCAAGAACTTTTTTGATCGGGCCGACATGTACGGCTATGTGGTCAAGGCCGGGGGGCTGCAGGGGTATATGGTCTCCAAACGGGATGCCGACAAGTATGGGATCACGTCTCTGGCCGATTTCAAGCGACCCGAGGTCAGAAAAGCCTTTGACGATGACGGCGACGGCAAGGCCGATCTGACCGCCTGCCCTCCGGGGTGGGGTTGTGAAAAGACCATTGGGCATCATCTCAAAGTCTATGGTCTGGAGGACTCGATCAAACCCATCAAGGCCTCCTATGAGGCCGGCATGGCCGCGGCTCTCGGTCGGTACAAGAGCGGCGAACCGGCTTCCTTTTATACCTGGGCACCTAACTGGACCATTTTCAAGTTCAAACCCGGCAAAGATGCTGTCTGGATCAACGTCCCCGAGATCAAACCCACCGAGACTCAGAAGGATGACGTGGACAAGATGACGGCTTCCGGAGTCAAGGGCGCGGTTACTGATCCGATCAATCTCGGGTTCGTGGTTTCGGATATCCGTATCGTTGCCAATAACAAGTTCGTCAACGCCAACCCCGCTGCCAAGAAGTTCTTCGAGGTCTTCAAGCTGCCTCTGTCCGACCTGAACGAACAGAACACCCGCATGAACGAGGGCGAGAAGTCGCCCAAGGATATCGCCCGGCATGTGGATGAATGGATAGAAAAAAACAAGGCTACCTGGAACGGCTGGCTCGAAGCGGCCCGGAAGGCTGCCGAGTAGAAGAGCTGTACAAGGTCAACAACCAGCAAAGGCCGGCCCGTGAGGGTCGGCCTTTGTTGTGGGAAATGATCGGTGATCGTTGACAAGAGCGGGGCGCGGATTCATAGCGACGCAGCGTAATCGCCCTGTTCGACAACTCGCTTCGGGAATGCTCTTTTTCCGGGAACGGTGTGTCCGGTCCTGAAAAAGAGTTGTCACTTTTGGAGTGGCTTTTTCTCTTTTGACGTCATCCCGGCGTAGGCCGGGATCTTGGACGGTATGGGGTTTGTCTTTGACGGCAATCTATCGGCCGCATCCTTCAAGATCCCGGATCACGTCCGGGATGACGGGACATTTGGTTATCATTTACTTCTATCCCCCTTTGCTTGTGCCGTATCGAGGTTTTTTTATGTCCCGTATTACAAACACTGCATCTCCCCATGCCTTCCTCGGTTTCGGCTTCGCCCTTGCCGCAACCGTCATCTGGTCCGGTAATTTCATTGTCGCCCGGGGGCTGGCCGAGGCCTTTCCTCCGGTCTCCATCGCTTTTTTCCGGTGGCTCATTGCAACGGTGGTGCTTCTGCCCTTTGGGCTGCCTTCGCTCATCAGGCAATGGGGGGATGTCCGGGCAAACATGGGCCACCTTCTGGTCACCTCGTTTCTGGGCATCACCCTGTTCAACACCCTGATCTATATCGCGGGCAAGCATACCACGGCCATGAATCTTTCGCTCATTGCCGTGTTCTCCCCGGTATTCATCATTGTTCTGGCCAGGATTTTCATGCATGATCCCATCACCCCGCGGCGACTCACAGGTGTGGCCCTGGCCGTTGCCGGGGTGGTTCTTCTGACGACATCCGGGGATCTCGGGGTTCTGGCCCGGCTGACCTTCAATCCCGGAGATCTGCTCATGGTCGCGGCCACGGCCGTGTTTGCCGCCTACTCCATCCTGCTCAGGCGAAAGCCCCGAGAGATCGAGCCCACGACCTATCTGACGGCAACCTTCATCCTCGGCCTGATCATGCTCGTGCCCTGGGTTGGCTGGGAGTGGACGAACCATCCCCTGACCATGCCCGACTCCACGGTGATCGGGTCCCTTGTCTTCATCGGTATCGGTCCGGCCCTGCTCGCCTATGTGTGCTGGACCCGGGCCATTGCCGCCATCGGCCCGGTCAAGGCCGGAATCGTGTATTATTCACTGCCCCTGTTCAGCGGCATCGAAGCCTGGATGATTCTGGGGGAACACATGACCTGGGTGCATGGGGTGGCGGGGGCGACCATTGTGAGCGGGATTGTGGTTGCTACGATGGGGAGGAAGTAGGGGTGGTAGGATCAGAAGGATATACGATATAGGATATAGGATGCAGGATAAAGGGAGACGGGAGACAGGAGACAGGATAAAAAGGATAGAGGATATACGATATATGATTCACCGGGAGACT
>CAYWJL010000146.1:0-5668 GCA_964458145.1 uncultured Desulfovibrionales bacterium
CTTGCAGTACCGAGTACGGTCCTGTGACCGTGGAGATCTGTTTCGGCTAATTCGGAACAGATGTGAGCCACGTTCGAGAATCACGACATACACTTGTGGAGAATACATGAAGAATCGGGTTAGTTTCATTGAAGGTGACGGGGTCGGCCCGGAGATATGGGCAGCGGCCAGGCCGATCATCGACGCGGCCGTGAGCAAGGCATACGATGATGGGCGAACCCTTGAATGGGTCGAGCTTCTGGCCGGGGAAAAGGCCATGCAGGAAAAAGGGGAATATCTGCCCCAGGAGACCTTGACCGCTTTGGGCGAGGCTTCCTTTGCCATGAAAGGTCCCTTGACCACCCCGGTGGGATCGGGATTTCGCAGCCTGAACGTGACCATGCGGCAGAGTCTCGATCTGTACGCCTGCATCCGGCCGGTGCGGTATTTTCAGGGTATCGAATCTCCGGTCAAACATCCCGAGTTGGTGGATATGGTCATCTTCCGGGAAAATACCGAAGACGTGTACGCCGGGATCGAATGGGAATCCGGCAGTCCCGAAGCGAAGAAACTGATCGAATTTTTGCGGGAATCCATGGGAATCACCCTGGATGCGACCTGCGGCGTAGGCATCAAACCCATGACCCCCGGCGGCTCCAAGCGCCTTGTGCGCCGGGCTGTCCGCTTCGCCCTGGATCAGGGCAGAAAGAGCGTCACTCTGGTGCACAAGGGCAATATCATGAAGTACACCGAGGGCGGGTTTCGCAAATGGGGCTATGAGCTGGCCGCCGAGGAATTCGGGGATGTGACGTTTGTGGAAGGCGAATCCGCCGACGGCAAGCCTCTGGAGATCAAGGACCGGATCGCTGACGCCATGTTCCAGGAAGTGCTCATGCGTCCTGCCGAGTACGATGTCATCGCCACGACCAATCTCAACGGCGACTATATCTCCGATGCCCTGGCCGCCCAGGTGGGCGGACTCGGTCTCGCTCCGGGCGTAAACATGGGCGATACCCTGGCCCTGTTCGAACCCACCCACGGAACCGCCCCCACCATTGCCGGCAAGGACATGGCAAACCCCGGGAGCCTGATTCTTTCCGGAGCTATGATGCTGGATCACATGGGCTGGAACGAGGCCGGTGACCTGATCCGAAACGCCGTGGAAACGGTCATTACCGACAAAAAGGTCACGGTCGACCTGGCCGGTCAGATCCAGGGAGCCACCCGGGTCGCCTGCTCGGAGTTTGGCGATCTGGTGGGCCGGGCCCTGTAGTTCGGTTCCCCTGCATCAAAACGTACAAAGAGCCCTCACCATGGTGGGGGCGCTTTTTGTTTTGGAAACCCTCGGGATCTGCCCGGAGTGTTGCCCCTTTCTGCGCTCTCAGGTAGGGTCGCAGCAATTCGACCTTTTACCAGGGAAAGGCCCATGACCAACGTACTCATTTTGCAGATCTTACTCATCCTGAGCGTGGGATGGATGCTCGGCTATGTATTCTCCCGTTTCGGCCTGCCGGGCATGCTCGGGCAACTGGTGGCCGGGGTGATTCTGGGGCCGCCGGTGCTGGGCCTCATCCATGCTTCCCAGCCTATCGAGTTCATTGCCGATCTGGGCATATTCTTTGTCATGTTCCACTCGGGCATGGAAATGGATCCCAAGGAGCTTTTCGAGCACCTTGGCCCTTCCCTGGCCGTGGCCTGCGGCGGGTTTTTTCTGCCCTTCGGCCTCGGGTTCGGAACCTGCCTGATTTTCGGAGGTACGATACATCAGTCCCTGTTCACCGGGCTCGGGGTATCCATCACCGCCATTGCCGTGCAGATGGTGATTTTGCATGCCATGCGGATCAATCAGACCAGACTCGGCCATATCATTATCGGCGCGGCGATTGCCGACGACATCCTCTCCCGTGGTCAAGGTGGTGGTTTTTTGCGTACTGACCTTTATCGTGGGGTATTTCATCATGCCCCGGTTCACCCACAGGCTGCATGACCGTGAGGGTCGCGCGTTCACCTTTGCCATGATTCTGGCGCTTATTCTGGCCTATCTTGCCGAACTCGCCGGTCTGCACCTGATCATCGGCGCCTTTCTGGCCGGACAGTTTCTCAGGCGGGGGATCCGGGACGACCATCTGTTTTTTTCCATGCTCGATCGTTTTTTCGGGCTGAGTTACGGCTTTCTGATCCCGGTCTTTCTGGCATCTCTGTCATTTCATCTGGTTCTTTCCTGGGACCCGATGTTTGTACTCTTCGCTCTTGTCATCTGTATCGTTGCCGTTATCGGCAAGGTGGTCGGATGCGGGCTGGGACTTGCTTCTTGCGGCTTTTCACTGTGGGAATCGGCCATCGTGGGGTTCGGCATGAACGGAAGGGGAGCCGTGGAGCTTGTTGTCGCCACTGTCGTGACCACCTTGAGCAAACAGCTTCTGTCCACTGGGGTGATTACCACGCCCCTGCTCACGGAGCAGCAGTTTTCCGCCCTCGTGCTCATGGGATTCGTGACCACCCTGATCACGCCCATGACCCTCAAATGGTCGGTCATGAAAGCCTGTCAGGCGGACGAAAAAGCGGAGTTCTGCACCTTGTGGCGGTCATCGCACGCGCCCACTCAATCATGGCCTCCCCGTACCTGATGCATGATACGCAAGGGTGAGGCTTCTGGTAAAAGGTGTTTGCAAAAAACGGGTATTTTTTCTTGTCATACATTTTTTTTTGGGGCATATTATTGCGCGTATTTAACATGATTTTTTGCCGTTTTTGCACCCAATACGACGGACCGGATGTATGAATAAGCTGTTGTTCCGAAGTCATCTCGTGAAGCACTGCCCCCGGCCGGGGACGGTGGATGTGTCTGGGCGCCTCCCCGTCAGGCAGCTTTGGAGATATGTCAGGAGCATAGGCAAGGCTCTTCCTGATTTATTGTTTCTCCTGAACAGGCAGGGGGATTATCTGGCGTGTTGGGGACCGGAAAAAGACCTGGCCGCATCGCGGGAATGCCTCCTGGGGAGCAATATCGCCTTGTTTCTTCCTCCGGATGTGGCCTTGACCTGGCTGGAAATGATTGCAAGGGCTTTGGATTCCCGAACAACTGTTCACCATGAATACACACTGACCATCGATGGGGTTCCCCAGTATTTCGCGGCCAAGATTGTCCGGATAAGCGCCACCGAAGTGTTGTCTTCGGTTCGGAACGTGACGGAAATCCATAAGGTACAGGTAGAATTAGAAGCCTACAGAAATCAGCTCGAGGAAGTTGTCGATGTCAGGACCAAGGCGATGAACATTGCCATGGACAACCTGAAATCGTTGCAGCAGTCCACCGTGGATGCCCATCTGGAGGTGATCCACCGTCTGGCTGCAGCCGCGGAATTCAAGGACAAGGAAACCGGCAATCATATCATCCGCATGGCCGAGTACGCCGGGTTGCTCGGACGTTTGTGCGGTTTTTCCGAAGAAAAGGTCGAGCTTCTGCGTCAGGCCAGCCCGTTGCACGACATCGGAAAGATCGGGATTCCGGACAGCATACTCACCAAACCGGGGCCGCTGGACGCGGACGAATGGACGGAGATGAAGCGTCATACCGTGTACGGGGCAGAGATCCTGAGTGCCGCATCCTCGGACCATCTCGATGCCGGCCATCTCATCGCTCTGACCCATCATGAAAGATGGGACGGTTCCGGCTACCCGCAGGGATTGTCAGGCGAACACATTCCCCTCATGGGCAGGATCTGCGCCGTCAGTGATGTGTTTGATGCTCTGACATCCGTACGTCCTTACAAGGATGCCTATTCAAACACCAAGGCTTTGAATATCATGAAGTCGGGCCGGGGAACGCATTTCGACCCTGAGCTTCTGGATCTTTTTGTGGCCCATTTCGAGGATTTCGAGGCGATTCAGGTGCTGTGCAGCATGTGAGCAGGGAATGGATTTGAAGAGGCGCGTTTTCGAAACTATCAAGGATTTTGCATGAAGAATGTCAACAACGAAACCATAAAACCCAAGGCCGATATCTTCAAGGCCCTGGGCCATCCCGCCAGACTGCTCATGGTCGAGGAATTGTCACGCGGAAACAGGTGTGTGTGCGAATTGCAACGGTTGGTGGGGTCGGATATCTCAACGGTATCCAAGCATCTGCGGATCCTGCGAAAATTGGGAATTGTGGCCACGCACAGACATGGAACCCAGGTGATCTACGAACTGCGTCTCGGTTGTCTGGGGACGTTCATGCAGTGCGTGGAGAAGTTTCTCGGCAAGCGTTTCGACCATGAGATCCCCCCAGCAGTTTCCCAAGAAAATACCAAGTAGTCCCTTCCAAATTTCACCGATTATATCACTGTACCCTGTACCAGGCCGAGTGCATCCGGGATGGCATCGATGATCTCCAGCACCTGGGTGGCCGGGGTGGGGCGGCAGAGGTGACCGGCGTGTCTGTTGGTCAGGGCGGCCCTTTTGCACGCTTCTTCCATGGGGATGCCCGCGTCGATGAGGGCTGCGCAGATTCCCGTCAGGGTGTCGCCGGTTCCGCCCATGGCCTCCATGGCCTCGGCAGCGGGGTCGTTCACCTGCCAGTGGATGCCACCGGCAGTGGCGAACATGTCCGTGCTGCCCTTGACCATGAGGTGGACGGCCGCGTTGTCGTGTTCGTAAGCCCGCTTTATGAGCGACGGCGCGTCGGAATTGTTGTGCAGGATGAAGCCTCGGGTGTAGAAGGGATGGGGCGCGGTTTCGTCGGCCAGAAAGGCCAGCTCGCCCATGTCCGGGGTGAACAGGTCGTAGGACGAGGCAAACCCGCTCATCTTGGCTGCGTACATGAAACCCGCGTCGGCAATGAGTTTGGGGCGGGGGATGCAGAGTTCGTCAATGGCCATGAGGACCCGGTTGTGCCAGTCCACGTCGGGCTGCAGGTAGTGGAAGACCAGGGTGGTGGGGCCTGGCTCGTGAATGTGTTCGGTCAGATGGGCGTAGAGTTTTCTGCTCCCGTGGCCCTGTCCTTCGTCACCCACCAGAAAGGTCTGGGGCATGGGGTGGCCGAGGGCGATGGCGGTCTGTACGGCGGCTCCGATGAGGGCAGGGGTGCCCCTGTTGATGGGGAAGGCGTTGCCGTCCACAATGATCTGGTCGCCTTTGCGTTCTGCCGGGCCGCAGACAATGGGAAATTCGGGATCGGGGACGGTTCCGATTATGACAAGCATTGGCGTGAGAGCTCCTCGTAGGCGAGTTGAAGGGCGTAGCCGCACAGGGTGTGCCCGGTTTCGCGGGGAGCAACGGCTTCGTGGAGTTTCTGACCGGTGAGTCGTTCCGCCAGATAGGGAACGTCCGGGCATCCGCCGCCGGAAATATTGACGATGGTCATATCCTCTTTGTGCACGGTCATCTTCATGTTGGCGGCCCGGACCATGAGGTACTCGCCGAAATCCTTGGTGTGGAAGAGATCAACAGGGGTGAGCAGGGGGCTGGTCACCGGGACGACATCGGTGGGCGCGACATTCTCGGCCTCCAGAAGGCGCAGGATGTTTATCTGCTCGATGAGGGGGAATTCAATGACCAGATCGCATCCCTTCTGGATTTCCGGAGGCGGTCCCATGACCTTGATCTGCCATCCGGCCAGCTTGATGTGCTTTTCGGCCCGGATGACATCGGATGTGTGGTCGAAAATCATGATGCCCTTGTCCCATTTCGATTCCGGGGCAGGGGA
>CAYWJL010000147.1:0-508 GCA_964458145.1 uncultured Desulfovibrionales bacterium
GCGCATCTTTCCCAAGCAGCCCCGCTTCCTGCTCATCAAGGCATCCCTGCTCAAGGAGAAAAGCAATTGGGACGAGGCGTCCGCCCTTCTGGAAAAAGGCACGACAACCTGGCCCGAAAACATCGATATCCTCTTCAGCCTCGGCGTGCTCTGGGATGACCGTGGTGACAAGAACAAGGCCATGGAATACATGGAAAAAATTATCACCATCGATCCCGATTACCCCGAAGCCCTCAACTACCTCGGGTATTCCCTGGCAGAGCAGGGCAAAAGCCTGGACAGGGCTCTGGTCCTGGTCAAAAACGCCCTCAAGGCGGAGCCTGACAACGGGTATTACATGGATTCCCTCGCCTGGGTCCTGTACAAGCAGGGAAAGTTCGCTGAAGCCCGTGAATTCCTGGCCGAGTGTCATCGGTACAGCATCTTGCAGTTGGGTACGTCCCATCTTCAGCACCGCGGCAAACTCTTCGCCCTTGTCAGCTAGCGCCCCTGCGAGTGCGGAAACCTG
>CAYWJL010000147.1:518-4195 GCA_964458145.1 uncultured Desulfovibrionales bacterium
CCTCGCCTGGGTCCTGTACAAGCAGGGAAATCTCGACAAAGCGTGGGAGGCCATCGGCCGGGCGGTCAAACTGACGGACAAGGACCCCACCATCTGGGAACATTACGCCGTCATAGCCGAGGCAATGGGAAAGCAGGAACAGGCCCGACGGGCAAGGGACAAGGTCAAAAAATTCCAAAAACAGCAACCAACCGAATAGTCCTCAGTCCCCCAGTTTTGCCCCGAGCCGTATGAGGAGCCCCTCGCCAACCCCCGGACCCCCTTCATGAGTGCCGTGAACTATCCGATCATCCCCCGAACCCCCGTAGGGGCGATTCACGAATCGCCCGTTGCCCCGAGCCCCGGGAAGCAAGGAACACCACAAGATTCCCACCTGCCCGGCACAGCCATCTGCCGGCGGCCATCCCATCTTCCCCACCAGGCGTTGATCGTCCTCATACTCTTCCTGCTGCTCGCGCTCCTGCCCTCATGCGCCCCCCAACCCGCGCCCGTCACACCGGACATCTCCTCCTACTGGACAACCTTTGTCCGCCATCAGAACGCCATCGATCCGTTGAACGATTTTTCCATCCGCACCAGTATCAATTATAGATCCACCACCAGCAAACACCGTGTGATCATGCGTCTTTTCGGGAGTCTCGACTATCCCATCCGCATGGACCTCGAAGCCGGGATCGGCCGGACCATCTCCATGTGGCGGGAAGATGCCGATATCTGGCAGGCCTATTTTCCCGAGGAAAAACGCATGTACACGGCAGGGGAGGCCAAAAACGGCGTCCGCAGTCTGGGCTTTCCCTCACCGTTCGATCTCAGGGAACTGGCCCTGGTCCTCCAGGGAAAACTTGCCCCTCTCCTGCCCGAACACCCGGCCCGCGAGGAGTTGCAGGAAACAGGAAGCAAAATCTTTTTCGCCCGACCCGACCGTATAGCATGGCTTCTCGTCGACCCACAGGGACGCCCCCTGGAACTGCAGGGTGCCGAAGGGTGGCGCGTCGATTTTGACTACCGGGATGCATCTCCGTATAGTCAAAAAATTTCCATGGTCATGGACGAAACCACCAGTGCGGTCATTCGGATCAAATCCATCGGCCCGGGCACGTTCACCACGGACCTGGCCATGGAACTGCCTGAAGATACCGAGATCATCGACATCGATGCTCTCTCTTCCGTCCGGACGAGCCAGGCAAACGAAACCCATGATGTACGGACACAACATCCCGATCAATGACACGTTCAAGCAACCAGTAACAAAATGAGGTTAGTATGGATGCCGACACCACAAACTATCAGGAACCATCATTTTTCAAGGCCTTGTGGAACAATCTGCTCAACGGCTGGAAGGTTATGCTCAGCGAATTCAAATGGCTTTTCATCAGGGCCTTCAGACGCTGGGAGATCAAGCAGCTTCGCAAACGGCTCAACGAGGAATACCTGACCCTCGGCAAGGTCTACGCCAGCTTTGTGGACGAAAAAAAGCCTCTGGAGCCTGACAATACCGAGGCCGAAATTCCCTTGAAGCAGATCTCGTTTCTCGCCGAAGAAATCGAACACATGGAGCAGGAACTTGACAATTCCCGTTCCGAATACGTCAAACGCCGCAACCAGGCATAATGCCGCGGGCTGCTGCACCCCCAGTCGCCAATCACCGATTGCACATCGCCAATCTTTCCAACGAGAGTATGAGGACATCATGAGCAAAGCCCCCATCATCATCGGTTCCGACCACGCAGGCTTCCCCCTGAAACAGGAACTTGCCGCGTATCTCGAAGACAAGGGCATCGCCACCCAGGACGTGGGCACCCATTCCCTGGACAGCTGCGATTATCCCGTCTATGCGCAGGACCTCTGCAAAGAGGTGCTGGACCGGAACACATTGGGCATCCTGGTCTGCGGTTCGGGCGTGGGCATGTCCATGTCCGCCAACAAGGTGCCCGGCATCCGTGCGGCCCTGTGCACCAACGAGTACCTGGCTTGTATGACACGCAGACACAATAACGCCAACGTGCTCTGTCTGGGCGGCCGGGTCACGGGCATCGATCTGGCCAAGGCCATTGTAGACGCGTTTCTGAACAACGAATTCGAAGGAGGCCGGCACCAGCGCCGTGTCGACCTTATGGAATCCACCATCTAACCGATTGAATCGTCATCACGACAAGGACCACCCTCATGAGTACGACCCCCACAACCGGGCAGGAAATGGACATGTACAGCGTCAACGTGATCAAGGGATTGATCATGGACGCAACCAGAAAAGCCAATTCGGGCCATCCGGGCGGCGCCATGTCCTCGGCCGATTTCGCCTACATCCTGTACAAGGAATTTCTCTGTTTCGATCCGGACAATCCCAACTGGTGGAACAGAGACCGGTTCGTGCTGTCCCCCGGACACGAATCCATGCTTCTGTACAGCCTGCTCACCCTGAACGGCTACCTTTCCATCGAGGATCTCAAGGACTTCCGTCAGTTCGAGAGCAAAACACCCGGACATCCCGAGCATGACCAGACCCCGGGCGTGGAATCGACCACCGGCCCTCTTGGCCAGGGATTTGCCATGGCCGGCGGTATGGACGTTGCCGAAACCTTTCTGCGCCACAAGCTCGGCCAGGATATCACCAATCATTACACCTATGTCCTGGTTTCCGACGGGGATCTGCAGGAACCCCTGGCACTGGGAAGCGCGGCCCTGTTCGGACAATGGGGACTTGGCAGACTCATCGCCTATTACGACAGCAACAAGATCCAGCTGGCCGGACCCACCAATCGGGCCGACTGTTCCGACCCCAAACAACTTTTCGAAAGCATGTGCTGGCAGGTCATCGAGATAGACGGTCACGACCATGAGGCCATCCGCACGGCCATCAGGGAAGCCCGGGCCGAAACCGACCGGCCGACACTGATCATCGGTCACACCACCATGGCCAAGGGCAGTGCCACCATGGAAGGGAGCGAAAAAACCCATGGTTCTCCCATGTCCCCCGAAGAGATCGCAGCCACCAAGAAGAAACTCGGTCTTCCCGAAGATCAGTCTTTTTTCCTGCCCGAAGACGTGGTCGCTCACTACAGACAGCGGTTCCCCATTCTGACGGATCTTTCCGGGCAATGGTCCGAGGAACTGACCAGAAAGAAGGCTGACAACGAATCCTTTGCCGCCCTGTGGGCCGAGATCAACAAGCCCGCTTCAGAGCGCGAGATCACCTGGCCGGATTTCGAACCCGGAACCGACCTGGCCACACGCAAGGCCTTTGGTGCCTGTCTGAACGGACTCATCGACCAGTTCCCCACCCTCATGGGCGGATCGGCCGACCTGGATCCCTCCAACCAGACCGTGCATTTCCGGGAAACCACGGGCATCTTCGGCAAGGACAATCCCACGGGCCGCAGCTTCAGCTTCGGAGTCCGGGAATTCCCCATGGGCGTGATTTTAAACGGCATCGCCCTGCACGTCTGCATCATCCCCTTTGGCGCGACCTTCCTGGCCTTTTCCGATTACGAGCGCAACGCCATCCGCCTGTCCGCGCGGCAATGGATCGCCGTGGGCATCATCGTGGCGGCCTTTCTCCTGGCGATCCCCGGAGTCTGGGCTAAGCGGGAAGGCTTCAAGCCGGCGCCTGACTACCGCATCCCCTACGCCCTCAGCAACGACTATTTTTTGATTAGCTTTTGCTAAATCAATGATTT
>CAYWJL010000147.1:4205-5665 GCA_964458145.1 uncultured Desulfovibrionales bacterium
CGTGGAGCACGTCAGCTCCCTGCGCCTCATCCCCAACCTGCTGACCCTGCGCCCGGGCGATGCCTATGAAAGCGCAGCCTGCTTCGACATCGCCATGAAGCAGGAGACCCGGCCTTCGGTTCTCATATTCACCAGACAGGGACTTCCGGTCATGGACCCGGCTACCCATCCCCAGATCCGGACAGGTGTGGCCAAGGGCGGCTACATCCTGGAAGATCCCAAGGACGGCAAGCCCGAGATCATTCTCGTTGCAAGCGGTTCCGAGGTCCATCTGGCCGTTGGTGCCGCCAGGGCCCTCCCCGAGGCCAAGATCCGCGTGGTCTCCATGCCGTGTACCGAGCTCTTTGACGAACAGGACGCAGCCTACAAGGAAAAGGTCCTGCCGGGAACCGTGCGCAAACGCCTGGCCATCGAAGCGGGCAGCCCGGACATCTGGTACAAATACGTGGGCCTGGACGGCGAGGTCATTGCCATGGACCACTTCGGCGCCTCGGCCCCGGCCGGCGTGCTCAAGGAGAAATACGGATTCACCGTGGACCAGGTCGTCGCCCGCATCAAAGAAACGTTTGCCGTATAAGCAGTGATACAACCCGTAGGGGCAGGCCTGTGTGCCTGCCCTTTTTTCGGTTACAGGATGCATGCCGGAATCAAAAATTTCACGCATCATCGGGCAGCCACAAAAAAGGGCAGCCACATAGGGCGGCCCCTACGGAATAAATCTCACTATCATTGCAAAACGGAATTTTCGACGTGTACCGTCATCCCGGCGCAGGCCGGGATCTTGAAGGCCGGTAACGTACCCCAAACGTCGATGCATCGCCAGACCCATACAGATCCCGGATCAAGTCCGGGATGACGACCTGTTTCGATCCGCGCTGTATCCTACATCCTGTATCTTATATCCTAAATCCTAAAACCTAAATCCCATCCCTAACTCTCGAGGAACTCATGGAAGCACCCCAACGCAATCTGGCAATGGACCTTGTCCGGGTGACCGAAGCAGCCGCACTGGCTTCGGCCAGATGGCTGGGCAAGGGCAACAAGGAAGCGGGCGACGGCGCGGCAGTGGATGCCATGCGTTTGTCCTTTGATTCCGTTGACATCGACGGCACCGTGATCATCGGCGAGGGCGAGAAGGACGAGGCACCCGCCCTGTACAACGGCGAACGCCTGGGAACCGGCAAAGGCGCCAAAGTGGACATTGCCGTGGATCCTGTGGAAGGGACCAACCTGCTGGCATACGGTCGACCCAACGCCAGCGCGGTCATCGGGCTTGCCCCGGCCGGGTCCATGTATGTTCCGGGCCCGAGCTATTACATGAAGAAGCTGGTCGTGCCTTCGGAAGCCCATGACGTGGTGGATCTCGAGGCACCGGTGGAAGACAACCTCAAAAAAACTGCCAAAGCCCGGGGCAAGGAGGTGGACGATCTGGTGGTCTTTGTCCTGGACAAACCCCGGCA
>CAYWJL010000148.1:0-5662 GCA_964458145.1 uncultured Desulfovibrionales bacterium
CTGCTCATGGACGAACCTCTGGTGAACCTGGATTACAAGCTGCGCGAGGGATTGCGGGACGAACTTCTGCGCATCTTTGCCGAGCGCGAGTCCATTGTCGTGTACACGACCACCGAGCCCTCCGAAGCCCTCATGCTCGGGGGCAATATCATTGTCATGCACGAGGGACGTGTTCTGCAGGTCGGTCCCACCTCGGAGATCTACCGTCATCCCGCCACGATGAAGGTGGCCGAGGTGTTCAGCGATCCCCCCATCAACTTTGTCCGCGCGGAAGTGAACGGAACCACGGCCCACCTGCGCATCAACATCGACTTTCCCCTTACCGGACATCTCAAAGGGCTCAAACCCGGCATCTATCAGTTCGGTATCCGGCCGCACCATTTCTGCCTGCATCCCCATTCCGAACAGGACGTGGAGATCTGTTCCCGCGTGGAGCTCAGCGAAATCAACGGGTCGGAAACCTTTCTCCATTTTCATTATCGCAACCGGTCCCTGGTCATGCAGGAACAGGGGGTTCATTCCCGGGGTGTGGGAGACGGGGTATGCGTGTATGTCCGGCCCCAGTATTTCTATGTCTTCGACGAACAGGGGAACCTGGTGGTTTCCCCGGAAAACTAGAGGTCTTCAGAGGATTTCATGGCCCAGATCAAGCTTGATTCCATTGCTCACAGTTACCGGGACAACCCGGCCGGACCCGAGGATTACGCCATCAAGGAGGTCAATACCGTCTGGGAAGACGGCGGAGCCTATGCCCTGCTCGGGGCCTCGGGATGCGGCAAGACGACCATGCTCAATCTCATCTCCGGACTGCTCACCCCGAGTCAGGGAAGGATCTTGTACGATGACAAGGACGTGACAGGACTTCCCCCGGAAAAGCGGAACATCGCCCAGGTCTTTCAGTTCCCGGTTCTCTACGATACCATGACCGTTTTCGATAACCTGGCTTTTCCCCTAAAAAACAGGGGCAAGGACCCGGCCTTCATCAAGGAGCGGGTGAACGAGATCGCCGAAGCCCTGGATCTGACCCCGTTTCTGAACAAGCGGGCCAGCGGGCTGGCAGCGGACGCCAAACAGAAAATCTCCCTGGGGCGAGGTCTGGTGCGTGACGATGTGGCTGCCATACTGTTCGACGAACCTCTCACGGTCATCGATCCCCATCTCAAATGGCAACTCCGGCGCAAGCTCAAGGAGATCCACAAACAATTCGGTCTGACCCTCATCTATGTGACCCACGACCAGACCGAGGCCATGACCTTTGCCGAAAAGATCGTCATCATGTACGAGGGGCGGCTGGTCCAGATCGGCACGCCCGAGGAGCTTTTCGAGCATCCTGCCCATACTTTTGTCGGATATTTCATCGGCAGTCCGGGGATGAATTTTCTGGATTGCACGGTGGAAGACGGCAGGGTCGTATTTGCGGCCGGATCTCTGACGCTTCCCGAACCCGTGGCAAAAAAGGCGGGAACCATGACCGGTACCTTTCAGATCGGTATCCGGCCTTTGTACCTCGATCTTGGGGCCGAGCCCTGCGACAACGGGATATCGGCTCGGGTCCTGAGCGTTGAAGATGAAGGGAGCAGCAGGATCGTCACCCTGAAAGTGGGCAAGGACACCCTCAAGTCCCGGCGGATCGAAGGGACCTATGTGCCCCCCACGGGTACGGACTGCTGGATCTGTTTCTCTCCCGAAAAGACCAAACTCTTTTGCGACGACAAACTCTTGGACGTGGAGGTGGGCCGATGAACAAGTGGGAAAGCAACAAGGCCTGGTTCCTGATCCTGCCGGTCTTTGTGGTTGTGGCCTTCAGCGCCATCATTCCACTCATGACCGTGGTCAATTATTCGGTCCAGGATATTTTCGGCCCCGGTCAGGCCTATTTCGTGGGCACGGAATGGTACAAGGAGATGCTCCATAACAGCAGGCTGCACGAGGCCCTGCTCCGCCAGATCATCTTTTCCTTCACTGTGCTCGGCATCGAGCTCGTGCTGGGGATCGGCATATCCCTCACCCTGCCCAAGAAGGGGTGGGGCGCGTCCTTCTGTCTGGTGGTCCTGGCCCTGCCCCTGCTCATTCCCTGGAACGTGGTGGGAACAACCTGGGTGGTCTTTGCCCGTCCGGATATCGGTCTTGCCGGGGTGTTTTTGAACTGGCTGGGCATCGATTACAACTTTACGGCCAACGCCGTGGACAGCTGGCTCACCGTGGTGGTCATGGAGGTCTGGCACTGGACTCCCCTTGTGGTCCTGCTCTGCTACGCCGGCCTGCAGGCCATTCCCGAGGCCTATTACCAGGCCGCGCGCATCGACGGTGCCTCCAAGTGGTCCGTGTTCCGCTACATCCAGCTTCCCAAGCTCAAGGGGGTCCTGCTCATAGCCGTGCTCCTTCGGTTCATGGACAGTTTCATGATCTACACCGAACCCTTTGTGCTCACCGGCGGCGGGCCGGGCAACTGCACGACTTTTCTCAGCCAGTATCTGACCAAGATGGCCCTGGGCCAGTTCGACATCGGACCTGCAGCGGCCTTTTCCCTGATGTACTTTCTGATCATCCTGCTGTTCTGTTTCGTGTTCTACACGGCCATGATGCAAATCGGCAAAGGAGACGGACAATGAGAATCAATGTGAAACTCGTGGCCCTGGTGACCTATCTCGTGTTCCTGGCCCTTCCTCTGTACTGGCTTCTGAACATGTCCTTCAAGACCACTGACGAGATCCTCGGGGGATTCAACCTCATCCCCGACCATTTCACCCTGGCCAACTACGCCATGATCTTCACGGATCCATCCTGGTACATGGGGTATGTCAATTCCATCAAATACGTGGTCATGAACACGGCCATCTCCCTCGCCGTGGCCCTGCCCGCAGCCTACGGGTTCTCCAGGTATTCCTTCGTCGGGGACAAGCACATGTTTTTCTGGCTCCTGACCAACAGGATGTCTCCTCCGGCCGTGTTCCTGCTCCCCTTTTTCCAGTTTTATCAGACGGTGGGGTTGTTCGACACTCATATCGCCGTGGCCCTGGCCCATTGCTTGTTCAATGTGCCCCTGGCCGTTTGGATTCTGGAAGGGTTCATGTCCGGCGTGCCCAAGGAGATCGACGAGACCGCATTCATTGACGGATACGGATTCGGCCGGTTCTTCATCACCATCTTCATCCCCCTGATCAAGGCGGGTATCGGTGTGACCGCGTTCTTCTGCTTCATGTTCAGCTGGGTGGAACTGCTTCTTGCAAGGACTCTGACCACGGTCAACGCCAAGCCCATTGCCGCCATCATGACACGGACCATCAGTGCCTCGGGCATGGACTGGGGGGGGCTGGCCGCGGCTGCGGTGTTGACGCTCATTCCGGGGACCATTGTTATATGGTTTGTGCGGAATTACATGGCCAAGGGGTTCGCCATGGGTCGGGTGTAGCAGGTGGGGACCTTGTTGACCTGATTGACCCTGTTGACCGGGTTGGGGTGTTGACCGGATTGACATTGTTGACCGGGCTGGGATGCCGGCCTGATTGACGGGTGATGTGAATGCAATGATGTGAGGATGGTGACCATGAATATGCAGTGGATGGCCTGGACGCCGGTTACGGCATGGTTTTTTGTTTTTATCGGGGTGATGCTTCTTACCATGGGGGTGTGGCAGGCATTGTGTCCTACGGTGCCGCGCAAGGGGTTTCTGCCCATGATAACCACCCGGGGGGATCGGCTTTTCATCGGGCTTTTGGGGAGTGCGTACATTCATCTGGCCTGGATCGGGCTGGTGACGGCTCCCTTGTATATTGCCACGCTCATTTCCGTGTGTTTTCTCGTGTTTGTCATCTGGAAGGGATAGGTTCCCTGGTCGGATAGGCGGGAGAATGGACGGAAGCATATACTGTATGGTGTTGACGTAGTGTTGAAACACATTTCACCAATGGAGGAGAGCATGAAGTCAAACCTGTCGAAGTTGTTGTATCCCGTGGCGATTGCCCTGACCTGTATCGCCCTTGTGGGGATGGCCGGTTCCGGGTTTGCCGCTGACGGTCAGTACCAGGCCGCGGCCAAAAAATGGGTGGACCAGGAATTTCAGCCGTCCAGCCTGTCAAAGCCCGAGCAGATGAAGGAGATGGACTGGTTCATCAAAGCGTCCAAACCGTTCCGGGGCATGGATATCAAAGTGGTTTCGGAAACCATCACCACCCATGAGTACGAGGCCAAGACACTGGCCAAGGCATTTGCCGAAATCACCGGGATCAAGGTCACCCACGACCTGATCGGCGAAGGTGACGTCATTGAGAAAATCCAGACCCAGATGCAGTCGGGCAAAAATATCCATGACGGTTACATCAACGACTCCGACCTCATCGGGACCCACATGCGCTATGGTTTCGTGCTTCCTCTGTCCGATTTCATGGTCGGCGATGGCAAGGACGTCACCCTGCCCACCCTGGATATCGATGACTTCATCGGCAAATCCTTTACCACCGGTCCCGACGGCAAGCTGTATCAGCTTCCCGACCAGCAGTTCGCCAACCTGTACTGGTTCAGGTACGACTGGTTCCAGCGTCCCGACCTGAAAAAGAAGTTCAAGGACATCTACGGCTACGAGCTCGGCGTGCCGGTCAACTGGTCCGCTTATGAAGACATTGCCGAATTCTTTACCGACAAGGTCAAGACCATCGATGGCGTCCGTGTTTATGGCCACATGGACTACGGCAAGAAGAGCCCCGACCTGGGCTGGCGCTTCACCGACGCATGGCTGTCCATGGCCGGTGCCGGCGACAAGGGGCTTCCTAACGGCAAGCCCGTTGACGAATGGGGTATGCGTGTAGACGGCTGTCGTCCGGTCGGTACCAGTGTCGAGCGCGGTGGCGCGGCCAACGGTCCTGCTGCTGTCTATTCTCTGACCAAGTACATGCAGTGGCTCGAGAAATACGCTCCTCCCGAGGCTCTGGGTATGACCTTCTACGAATCCGGCCCGGTTCCCGCCCAGGGTAACGTGGCCCAGCAGATGTTCTGGTACACAGCATTTACCGCCGATATGGTCAAACCCGGCACACCTGTTGTGGACGGAAATGGCCTGCCCAAATGGCGCATGGCTCCCTCGCCTCATGGACCCTACTGGGAAGATGGCATGAAGCTCGGCTATCAGGACTGCGGTTCCTGGACCTTCCTCAAGTCCACTCCCGAACCCCGTATGAAGGCCGCATGGCTGTACGCTCAGTTCTGCGTAGCCAAGACCACGTCCCTGAAGAAGACCCTGGTCGGTCTGACCCCCATCCGGGAATCCGACCTGATGACCAATGCCATGACCGAAGTCGCCCCCAAGCTCGGCGGCCTGGTGGAATTCTACCGCAGCCCGGCTCGCGTAGCCTGGACCCCCACGGGAACCAATATCCCGGATTACCCCAAACTGGCACAGCTCTGGTGGCAGAACATCGGGGAAACCCTGTCCGGCGAAGTCACCCCTCAGGAGGCCATGGACAACCTGGCCAAGAATATGGACAAGGTGCTGGCCCGTCTGGAACGCGCCAATGTCCAGGGTGAATGCGGCCCCAAGCTCAACCCCCGCAGGAGCGCCGACTACTGGCTGAGCCAGCCCGGCGCCCCCAAGGCCAAACTGGCCAACGAAAAGCCCCAGGGCGAGACAGTGAGTTACGACAAGCTGGTCCAGGCCTGGCGTGAGGGT
>CAYWJL010000149.1:0-3114 GCA_964458145.1 uncultured Desulfovibrionales bacterium
AATCGGGTGCCGATGGATTCGTAGATGGGTGCCAACCGTTTGTCGGTCATGGAGAAACCCTGGAAATCCGGATGGATCTTGAGGCCTTTGATGCCGTTTTGTTCCAGACGCTCCAGTTCCTTTTCCCAGCTCTCATACCCGGGATGGATGGTGCCGAAGGAGACCAGCTCGGGATGGTTTTTCTGCATGGCAATGGCCCAGTTGTTGGCCGGGATGACCTGGTCGGGCTTGGTGGCGGCCGTATGCACGGCCGCCCGGTCGATTCCGGCCTTGTGCAGGCGCGGGAGGAGGTCTGCCACCGTGCCCGTGCCGGTTGGGGGAATGTTGTAATGGTCCTCGAGCTGGGCCAGGACCTTGTCCGCTATCTTGGGATGGAATGCATGGGTGTGGATATCTATAGACATGAGGGCACCAAAAAAATCCGGGAACCAGGTTCCCGGAGCTTTGTGTTTGTGGCCGCACACAGGCGGCAGGGGAATGTTTTTGGAAAAAGATGGATCGGGATGGTGGCCGGGCCGGATCGGAATGTCCGATGGCTGCGCCCCTGAATCAGGTGCACAGCTCCCGTAGCCAGTCCGGAACCCTGCGGGGTTTGCCGTTGGGATCGACCACAGCGTGCTGGGTGAAGCCCGTGGTCAGGACGCGGGTTCGGTCTTCATCGGTGACTTCAAAGACAAAGGTCAGGGAGGCCCGTGTCCACTCGCTGATGGCCGTATGCACCCGGACGAGATCGTCGAACCGGGCGGGCGCGAAATACCGGCACGAGGCCTCGCGCACGGGCAGGAACACGCCCTTTTCCTCGATGAGCCGGTAGCTCATGCCCAGCTCGCGGATGTACAGACTCCGGGCCATCTCGAACCAGTGGAGGTAGTTGGCATAGTAGACAACACCCATGGCGTCGGTCTCACCGTAGGAGACGCGGTGATCGAGCCAGGCGTCAGGGGTGGGGAATGTGGTGGATGGTTTCATGGTCGCTCAAGGATAAAGGCGTTCTCGCGCAGAGGCGCAGAGGCGCGGAGAAAGGCCTCATGGTTCTTGATTTATTGTATGCGGGTAAGAAATTTCAAGGGATAACGGTATGCTGTCGGTAGGGGCAGGCCCCTGTGCCTGCCCTGTTTTTGGTAACCCGGACATTGTCGGTCTGGCAAAAAGGGCAACCACGAAGGGATTGCCCCTACGGGCGATTTGTGGACGCCGGGGAATGAAAATCATTTGGTTGTGTCTTTCCTCTGCGTCCCTGCGCCTCTGCGCGAGAAAAAAAGAAAAAAGATTTGGATCGCGCAGAGGCGCAGAGGCGCGGAGAAAGGCTTTGTTACCACTCGGCTTTTTGGGTGATCAGCTTCATGAGGGCGGGGCCGGAATCCAGGGTGAGGCCGGTTTGTGCGGCCAATGCTTCTGTAAAGCTTTTTGTCGTATGATTGGGTTCAATCCCCTTGGCGCGCATCACAAAGGGCACCGGATCGGTGGTGTGGGTCTTGCGGGCGATGGGGGTGAAATGATCGCAGGTGAGGACCCAGAGTATGTCCCGGTCGCCGTGGGATTCAAGGAGCGGGCCGAGGATTTTGGCGTCGAAATCCTCGATGGCCTGGATCTTTTTTGCCGGATCGCCCATGTGGCCGCATTCGTCCGGGGCCTCCACATGGAGGTACACGTAGTCGCCCTGATCCAGATATGCCCGGGCCGCGTCCACCTTGCCCTGATAGTTGGTGTCCAGAAAGCCTGTGGCTCCGGGAATGTCCAGAACATCCATGCCTGCTGCCCGACCGAGGCCCTTGACCAGATCCACGGCCGAGATGATGCCGCCTTTGTGGCCGAAGGTCTTCTGAAATTCAGGAAGCAGCAGAGGTGTACCCTGCCCCCACGGCCAGATGGCATTGGCCGCGCATTTTTCCGACCAGGGACGCATGAGTTCGCGGGCCTTTGTCAGCAGATCCATGAGGCGCGGACTGGTGGCGTAGGTGGCCAGGTCCGCTGCAATGGGCTGGTCCGTGATGTCGTGGGGCGGGTTGATAACCAGCCCGGCTTCGGGCGCTGTCTTTCCCTTTTTCTGCACCAGAAGATGCCTGTACTGGATACCCGGATAGAAGGTGAAGGTCTCGTCCCCCAGCTGGTCCTGGAGATGCTCCACAATCTCCCGGGCCACATCATTATTGATATGCCCGGCCGAATAGTCGAGCATGTTCGATCGATCATCGAATCCCGAAACCGTGACCAGGTTGAGCCGCCAGACGAGATCGTCCGGGTCGAGGTCAAGCCCCTGGGCCGCTGCCTCGATGGGGCCTCGTCCCGTGTGATAGGTTTCGGGAGCATAGCCGAGCAGGGCCATGTTGGCCACGTCCGATCCCGGTTGCATCCCTTCCGGTACGGTCTGGCAGGTGCCCATGGAGCCGGTTGTGGCCAAAAGGTCCATGTTCGGAGTATGGGCCGCCTGGAGCGGGGTCGTGTTTCCCAGTGATTCCAGGGGCCAGTCGCCCATGCCGTCGGCAACGAGAAAGAGTATTTGTTTCATGATCGCTTCGCCTTATGGATCACAACGGGATATTGTTCGTATCCTGTTGTGATGTATCGTGTCTTTTCGTAGGGGCGGACCTATGTGTCCGCCCTTTTCATGGATAGGAGATTACGTGGGTCATGTGCTCGAAAACCGGGCGGACACACAGGTCCGCCCCTACAAGGTCGATTGCCTGGCGCGACAACGGCACCGTATTGAAATCAGACGATCCTGTAATGCACCGTGGGAGCCATGATGAAATCGCATTCATCGATCTCGGCGATGGCCTTTGTCACATCCCTCAGCAGGGCCTTGTGGCTCAGAAAGACGATGGACACGCCCTTGCTCGGATCTTCGGTCTGTTTCTGGACCGCCTGGGCAATGCTTATATGGTTGGTGCCCATGATGCCCGAGATGGCCGAGAGAACCCCGGGGCGATCCTGGACCGAGAATCGGAAATAATGGCCGGACGAGGAGAGCATGGGATCGAGGATCTCCGCCGGCGGCAGCTCGGGTTCGGGAAAGCCCGTGTTGTTGGGAGGGCTGGGGTTCTTGGCCAGCGCCATGATATCGGCCAGGACCGCGCTACCGGTTGGCAGATCCCCCGCGCCCTGCCCATCGAG
>CAYWJL010000149.1:3163-5655 GCA_964458145.1 uncultured Desulfovibrionales bacterium
CTCGACCTTGGAGAGACCGGTGACGGCCAGATCGTCAAAGCGATAATCCCGACCGTGGGCCAGTCGGATAAGAAGGGTCAGCTTGTGGGCCGCGTCGATGCCTTCGATATCAAAGGTGGGATCGGCTTCGGCATACCCCTTGGCCTGGGCCATGGACAGGGCGGTCGCAAAATCCAGCCCCTTGGCGGTCATCTCCGAAAGGATATAGTTGGCCGTGCCGTTCAGGATGCCCAGAAGGTTCTTGATGCGGTTGCCGGCCAGACTCTCCTTCAAGGTCTGCACAATGGGGATGCCTCCGGCAACGCTGGCCTCGTAATACAGCCCGGCCTGTTTTTCCGCGGCCAGGGCAAAAAGTTCGCCGCCTTTTTCGGCAAGAAGGGCCTTGTTGGCCGTGACCACCGAGCGGCCCATGTCCAGGGAACGTGAGATGATCTCAAAGGCCAGCCCGGTTCCCCCGATGAGCTCCACCACGATATCGATATCCGGGGTGGTCACAAAGGCTTCGGGATCGTCCGTGAATACGGTGTCCGGATCGGGGATGAAATGGCGGTTCTTGTGGATGTCCCTGACGAGAACCGTGTGGATGCGCAGGGTCTTGCCCAGCCGGCGGCCTATCCAGTCCGCGTTTTCGCGGATGGCCTTGGCCAGGCCCGTACCCACGGTGCCGAAGCCGGCGACAGCCAGGTTGATGTATGATCGGTTCAAGATGGTTTCCTCGTTGCGCGGGGCGATTGCAGCATGGTTTGACAACGTGTGGTCGAGAAAGAGTGCTGCGTAGCAAAAAAACGCCCGCTAATCCAGAAATCATCCATGGGAAAAAAACCGGGAAAAGAGTGTTGACGATGCAATGTGATTTGGATAGGTACTGCCTTCCGCTGTTCAAGGAGAGGTGGCCGAGCTGGCTGAAGGCGCGCGCCTGCTAAGCGTGTATAGGGGCAAAACCTCTATCGAGGGTTCAAATCCCTCCCTCTCCGCCATTTTTTTGCTGTGCCCGGAGGGCTGGCAGAGTTGGTTGATTGCACCGGTCTTGAAAACCGGCATACCTTCACGGGTATCTGGGGTTCGAATCCCTAGCCCTCCGCCATACTATAAAATTCAATAGCCCGGTCAGGATGTAAAACCCCCAAAACAAAGGGTTTCCTGGCCGGGCTTTTTTTGTGTTTTATCGTGTTTTTTGGAAGAATATCCCTTCTTTTTTGGTGATAAAACTGGTAACATAAAAAAATATGTCGGGTTTCATTGACCTGCCGCGTACCAAGCGGTGATGCCGATCTGTGCTCGCGATTCAAATTTTGGAGGTAACGCCAGCATGACTACCTGTTACGATGTTGCCCAATTTTTTCTTTCGAAAGTCCGTGAGGAAGTCGGAGACATCATGACCCACCTCAAGCTGCAGAAGCTGGTCTATTACGCCCAGGGATTCACGCTGGCCATTACGGGGAAACCACTTTTCGAGGAACCCATCGAAGCGTGGGATCATGGGCCGGTTGTGCCGGCGCTTTACAACGAATTCAGAAGATATGGCAGCCATCCGATCCCGCCCCTGGCTTCCGGTTCGGTGGATGATCGTTTCTCCAAGGAACACCTTGGAATTCTCGAGGATGTCCACGAGTTGTACGGTCAGTTTTCGGCGTGGAAGCTTCGCAACCTGACCCATGAAGAACCCACATGGGAAAAGGCATATCCGAACGGGGTCATCCGGCACGAAGCCATGGAAGAATTTTTCAAGACTCTTCTGGTGTAAGCCGTGAGGAAGAAGAGACCACGCAACCGAGCTGCCACAAAGACAAGCCGGTTCAAGGCCCATGGTGCAGCCCAAAGCACCATGGATACCCATCCGGCTTTTTGTTTCCGACACATCGATCGACACTACGACATCAAGGGATGCACACCGGAAGAACGTGCCGCCCTTGCGACGACTTTTTTCACATTGGGGCAGTTACCCTGGAAGGAAATTTTCAGGGCTGATCGACATGGATGCGGTTTTGAAAAAATCGATCCCGAGAACATCAGACGCCCCATCCCCACTGCGGTCGAGGGCAGGAATATCATTGCCTTCCGATTTCACGGGAAGGCACCCATGGTAGGATTCAAGGACGGAAAAGTTTTTCATGTCGTATGGCTGGACAGAGATTTCAGCCTTTACAAACATTGACTGCTTTTCGCTGCCGTGGCGCGACTTTCTACTGCGGAACCTGCCTTGCTCTCCCGTTGGATCGGACGCTGATTTTCTTTTTTCTCCCCCCTTGTTTTTCTTGTTTCATCCCCTGTTTTCGTTTACATGCACGTGAAGTTTTGCCGGTTGCCGGGCGTTTATTTCCGGGGCCGTTCTTCATTCTATCCAATGCGGTGACTACATGGAAATCATACCGACCCGTTTTCCGGGGTTGTGGGTCATTCAGCCCCAGGTGTTTCAGGATCATCGGGGGTTTTTCGCGGAGACCTACAATCAGCGGGATTTCATCTCCCACGGCATCTACTACGATTTTGTC
>CAYWJL010000150.1:0-5547 GCA_964458145.1 uncultured Desulfovibrionales bacterium
TAATCGGAATATTGACTGCCGGATCGGCGGGGATCAGGGCAGGCACGGGGGCCTGCCCCTACGGGAGGTTCGGATAACGGTGAATAATCAAAAATCCCGGCAGGATGATCATCCTGCCGGGATTTTTGGTCATGGTCCGGAAGAGAGAGCGGATCAGGCCGTGATCTGCGTTTCGAATTCGGAATGGCCCTTGTGGATACGTCTGGCCAGGTAGATGAACGGTGTGTCCATGACGCCCATGATGGTTTTCATGAGATAGGTGGACATGACGATCTGAATCCATATGGACGTCTCGAAAGCGCCCCAGAAGGCGATGGTGCAGAAGACCAGGGTGTCCAGGGCCTGGCTGACCAGGGTGGAGCCGTTGTTTCTGAGCCAGAGGTATTTGCCTTTGGTCCAGGATTTGAGAAGGTGAAAGGCCCAGACATCGTGCCACTGGGAGACCAGATACGCGACCATGCTCCCCAGGGCGATGCGGGGCATGAATCCGAAGATGGCCTGCAGATGGGGCTGGGCAAAGTCGTCGGCCGACGGGGTGAAAAGCAGGGCGATCTGCATATACACGGTCACCAGAACCAGGGCCGTGAATCCCAAAAGGACCCCCTGCCGGGCCGCCTTCTTGCCGTAAAATTCGCTCAGGATGTCCGTGGTCAGAAAAACGCTGGCATAGAGGACATTACCGAGGGTTGTGGTGATGCCGAAAAGCTGGACCGTCTTGATGACCTGGATGTTGCAGGTCAGCAGGCTGAAGACGATCATGGCCAGAAGGCCTGCCTTGCCGAAGAACCGGAAGACTGCCAGGACCGCGACAAGGTCCAGCAGGGCGAATCCGATCCACAGGATTTCATTGTTCATAACGGTGGTGCTCCGAATTGTATGGGGGATGTATCGATCAGATACATGTTGGGGCAGACGATGATGTTCGCCCTCTACTCATTGGCTGCGGGGTTGGCAATAGCCTGGTTCACCCCCTTTCCGGCAGGCCCAATATATCTCTGGCCTGAATGATCTCCCTGGATGTCATGATCTGTTCTCTCCGGAGTCATCGAGGAATGTCTCTTTTCCTGATGCAGGCTTGCTCACGGTAACCCATAAAAACACCTCGCCACCGATATCCCGGTAATCCGCGGCATCGATGATGAAGCCCGCATCCTCGAGCTGCTCATAGAGTTTGTCCGGGGTCGAGTGGCTGTAGTAGAGCTGCTTGCCCAGAAATTCCTTGTAGCCGTCGAATTCGTCACTTCCGGTATATTCCCGGGTCGCATAGGTGAAAAGCGCCTTGCCTCCGGGACGAAGCCATGCGTGGAATTTTTCAAACAAGGACGGATGGTCGATTCGAGGTACGTGGAACAGGCTGTAGATGGCTGTTATGGCGTCGAAGCGAGCGGGATCGAATGACACATCCCGCATATCCGCATACATGGTCGTCATCTCAGGGACATATTTTGTGGCAAAATGGAGAATCTGGTGCGAGAAGTCCACCCCGGTGACATCCCAGCCGTGATCCACGAAAAATCGCGCGAACGGTTCGCCCGCTCCGCATCCCAGATCGAGCAACCGTCCGGGTTTCATGGGTAAACGGGCAAAAAAAGAATCGAGGATTTCGGTCATGTCGAACAATCCTCGGTTCTCGTCATAGGTTGCCGCAAATTCGTCGTAGATGTCGCTGAGCGTGGGCGTCTTCATCCCAAAACCCCTTCTGGCAGGATCGGTTATGGTTCATCCGGGAGAAACGTAGTTGTCTGTTCGGCCACATGGGTCCGAGGCTATCATGTATGGCAGCAAGAATGGATTCGGAAGCCGTATTCATTGGAGAGACAAGGCAGACGTTGTCTCCAGGCATACACGAACGATATATGTGGATAAGAGACGACCGCGCCCCGAAGATGACGGAAGGCTGCCGTTTTTCCATCAACGCCGCCAGAAATCCTTGCGCGCATAGACGAGAAAGAGTTTCTTGTATTTCAGGTAATAGACGGGTTCCCCGTAGAGATGGCCATAGTGATATCTTTCCAGGGATTTGTTCATGTCTTCCAGTTCGGCAAGCTGTGCATCGAGATGCGTGATATCCACATGTGCCCTGAAGGAATTGCGGGAAGTCGTGCGACTCAGTCTGTGCATGTCCTTGAGACCGCCTATCTCGTTCTCGTCCCAGGGCCAGTTGTCGGACGTGGCCAGAAAGAGGAAGTCGCGCGGTTTGGGCTTGGAGTTTCTATACGCCGTAACTCCCTTTTTATTTCGTCTGGCGGTCACCGTGCTGATGGAAATTTTTGCTTTGGCTGCCAATTCTCTGTCAGAAACAGTCCCCAGAAATTTGTCCCACTTTTTCCAGAATTCTTCCGTTCGCCTGAGCTGTTGATGATTTGGCTGAACGGTGGGAATTCCCAGCTCTTTTCTGCGTCGGCTGATAGCGGAGGCACTGCATCCGATTTTTTTGGCCACCGTGGCATCGGGCATGGTGCCCAGCAGATGCTCGTGTTCGGCCCAGTCCACAGTCTTTCGGCGAAAGCCCGGTATGCCCAGTTCAAGGCGTCTGGTCCGAACCTGATTGGTCGAGCAGCCGATTTGTTTGCTTGCCTTTGCGTCGGACATGGTCCCCAGCAAATGATCATGTGTATCCCAGGCAACCAGTTTTTTCCCGAGCATGGCCGGAGGGATTTCCAATGAACGTCGTCGTTGCATGACAACATTTGTGGAAACCCCTATTTTCTTGGCCAATTTGGCGTCGGACATGGTCCCAAGGAGAGAATCGTAGTCATCCCAGTTTATAGCCACGTGCAACCTCCTGATCAATCAATGTTTTCGGAGGAGCTCTATCATAATGACCTGCAGAGAACAAATAAAAACGGTCTGTGGAAAATTCGGATAAATGTGGAAGTTGAACTACATGGAAGAGTTGGAGCAGATATGATCGGGAGATGGATTTTTTCCGGGATTTTTGCTCACGATCGTACCGGCTCACGGGCCGATCAGCGCATGAGCCGGTACCTCTCAAAGCCGGAACAGCTTCCGGTTATACAGAAAACAACGGTCTCCAACGCAGGTTTGGTTGAGCGGTGTGTTGACATGTTGATCCGGATCATGAATTTTTTTATGCTTACATCTTGGTGACAAAAGGGGTACAGAAGGTTCTGACGTTTGTGGTGCATCGCACGTCATTCCGGGCGACCCTTCAGGAACGCCTGCCGTTCGAACACCAGCACGCACCATCACCCCCTCTTCACACTCGTCTGCTGTCGAGAGCCGTAGAATACGCGAGGATACTGCCATGATCAAGAAACACGCACTGGAGCGCTGGTCCGTTCAGGACGCAGCGGATCTCTACAATATTCAGAACTGGGGGATCGGCTATTTCGATATTTCCCCCAAGGGGAACGTGGTTGTCACCCCTTTTCCGAACAACCGGGAGGTTGCCGTCGATCTGACCGATGTCATCGCAGGCGTCAGGGATCGGGGCCATGAAATGCCTGTGCTTCTGCGCATCGAGAATATCCTCGATTCCCAGATCAGCACCATGCACGAGACCTTTCGGGCCAAGATGGAAGAATTCGAGTACAAGGGGAGCTTCAGGGGGGTCTTTCCCATCAAGGTCAACCAGCAGCAGCAGGTGGTGGAGGAGATCACCCGGTTCGGCGAGCAGTATCACCACGGCCTCGAGGCAGGCAGCAAGGCCGAACTCATCGCGGCTCTGTCGGTTTTGAAGGACCGCGAGGCCTGTTTGATCTGCAACGGCTACAAGGACGAGGAATTCGTGGATCTCGGCCTGTACGCCACCAAGATGGGGGTAAAGTGTTTCTTTGTTCTGGAGATGCCCAGCGAGCTTGCCCTTGTTCTGGAGCGGTCCAGGGTATTGGGGATCAAACCCCTTATCGGCGTACGCATCAAGCTCTCCACCCAGGCCGGGGGGCATTGGACGGATTCGGGAGGGGACCGGTCCATCTTCGGGCTTTCTTCCACCCAGGTGGTGGAGGTGGTGGATACCCTCAATGCGCATGGGATGCTCGATTGCCTCCAGCTTCTGCACTACCATCTCGGCTCCCAGATCCCCAATATCCGGGATCTCCGGTTCGCCGTGCTCGAGGGGTGTCGGGTCTATGCCGGTTTGGTGGCCGAGGGTGCGCCCATGGGATATCTCGATCTCGGCGGAGGTCTGGCCGTGGACTACGACGGCTCCCACACCAATTACACCAACAGCCGGAATTATAGTCTGGACGAGTATTGTGCGGACATCATCGACACCATCATGACCACCCTGGACGATGACGCGATCCCCCATCCCATCATCATTACCGAATCGGGACGGGCCACGGTGGCCTACTATTCCATTCTTTTGTTCAATGTGCTGGACGTGAGCCGGTTCGAGGCTCCTGAGCTTCCGGATGTGTCGGCGGCAGATGATCCCGAGATCATATCCAACCTTTTCGAGGTCCTGGATGTTCTCTCGTTGAAGAATCTTCAGGAGTGCTACAATGACGCCATGTACTACCGAGACGAGGCCAGGCAGCTGTTCAAGCACGGCCAGCTCACACTCCGGCAGCGTTCACTGGCCGAGAATATTTTCTGGCACATCATTCTGCGCGTGGCCAGAGAACTCAAGAACCTGAAATTCATTCCCAAAGATCTCAAACATCTTCCCGATGCCCTGGCAGATATCTATTATTGCAATTTCAGCGTGTTCCAGTCCCTGCCCGATGCCTGGGCCATCGATCATCTCTTCCCCATCATGCCCATCCACCGGTTGAACGAGATGCCCGTGAAACAGGCCACACTGGCGGACATCACCTGCGACTGCGACGGCAAGATCGACAGGTTCATCGACGTCCACGGGGTCAAGCGAACCCTGTCCCTGCACGAACTCAAGGATGACGAGGAATACTATCTGGGTGCCTTTCTGGTGGGTGCCTACCAGGAAACCCTGGGCGATCTGCACAACCTGCTCGGGGATACCAACGTGGTCAGCATCCGAGTCACCGAGGACGGGGATTTTTCCTTTGTCCGCGAGGTGGAAGGTGATTCCGTGGCCGATGTGCTCTCCTACGTGGAATACGAGCCCAAGAACATGCTCGAGGATTTCCGTAAGATCGCCGAACAGGCAGTGCGTGACAAGCGCATCACACCCCAGGAACGAGGCAGCATCGTCAAAACGTATGCGGATGGATTGCGGGGGTATACGTATTTCGAGAGATAAAAGGGAAAGACAGGGAAAAAACGGAGACGGGAGACACGGAGGCGGGAGGCGGGGAAGGACCGGGAGACGGGAAATGGCCCCACCGTAGGGGCAGATTCCATATCTGCCCCTTGGGGAGACAGGGAAAGAAACGGAGACGGGAGACACGGAGACTGGAGGCGGGGAAAGACCGTGAGACGGGTAACGCCCCCACCGTAGGGGCAGATTCCATATCTGCCCTTTGAGGATGCGAGAAGCAACGCAGGCTGGAGGAGAACATAAACGGAGACGGGAGACAGGGAAAGAAACGGAGACGGGGGACACGGAGACCGGAGACGGGGAAAGACGGGGAGACAGCCCCACGGTAGGGGCAGATTCCA
>CAYWJL010000151.1:0-437 GCA_964458145.1 uncultured Desulfovibrionales bacterium
GGTCTCGCGCAGTCCTGCCGTATCCACCAGACGGATGGTCATCCCTCCGAGAACAATGGTCTCTTCGAGATAATCCCTGGTCGTGCCAGGCACATTGGTCACAATGGCCCGGTCCCTGCCAAGCAGCGCATTCATCAGACTCGACTTGCCCGCATTGACCCGGCCGGCAAGGACGACCAGGGCACCTTCGCGCCAGCAGCGATTTCGCCCGTACGCGGCCACCAGCTCCCGGGTTTCGTCAAGCACATCATGAACCCGCGCTGCAAAGCCCGCCGGTTCCAGACACTCCACCTCGTCCTCGGGAAAATCCACCGCCACGCAGAGTTCCTTCTTGAGTTCCTCCAAGTCCCCGCGCAAGGCTCGCAACTTGTCACCCAGAAGACCGCCCAGCCTGGATGCGGCCATGGCCAGCCCCTGGGTGGATCGGCCCCGGATCA
>CAYWJL010000151.1:447-773 GCA_964458145.1 uncultured Desulfovibrionales bacterium
CATCGAAAGGAATGTTGAAAAGGTGGAGGCCCTGGTGGATCGCCCCTGGATCATCTCAGCCACAGCCTCGGCCTGAGTCAGATCGAGACGACCGTTCAAAAAGGCGCGCTTGGTGAATTCGCCCGGCCCCGCAGGCTCGGCTCCCAGATCGAGAACCCGTTCGAGCACGGTCTGAAGGACCAGGGGACCGCCGTGGCAGTTGATCTCCACCACGTCCTCACCGGTATACGATCCCGGCCCAGGCATGAAACTGACCAGAACCTCCTCCAAAGGATTGCCCGTTGCATCCACGACCTGTCCGCGATGCAGGGTATAGGGCTTGAAAT
>CAYWJL010000151.1:783-5545 GCA_964458145.1 uncultured Desulfovibrionales bacterium
GCTACGGCTTTCCGATCCGCTTATTCGGATAATTCCAACCCCCCCGGCCCCGAGGGGAGTGGCGATGGCGGCGATGGTTGTCTGCATATACGTTGGTTCCTTGGGGAGTCTGAGAGCTGCTTCCAAAATGGGCAGACACGCAGGTCTGCCCCTACCAAAGATCTTGATCGACGCGAACAGATAGGCCCTTCATACGCAACAAGGCAGAGCCTGCGGCTCTGCCTTGTTGGTTTGTTGTCTCGATCTATCCGAACCGTTCAACGGTCAGGAGGCCTGATTCTCGACTGCCTGTTCCGTCTGTTCAACCTGTTCGGCAGGTCCGCGCCCATTCCCGTTATGGGTACCGTTGCGGCCACCACCGTTCTGATTGTTCTTCTTGCGCCGGGCCATGATCAGCACCCGTTTCATGGGTCCGTCACCCTTGCTCCGGGTCATGATGTCCCGGGCTTCCTGCAGGGCCAGGTGCACGACCCTGCGGTGATAGGAACTCAAGGGGCGGGTGCTCTGGGTCCTGTGGCTGGCCTTGGCCTTCTGGGCCAGGAACTCGGCGGTCTTGCGCAATTGTTCGTCCTGCTTCTCCCTGTAATCGCCCGCATCCAGCTGAATCCGGGCAACCCCGGGATGTTTGCGGGAGACTATCCGGTTGAGCAGGTATTGCATGGACGAGATGGTTTGACCGTCACGTCCGATGATCAGCCCGGAATTCTCCTCGTCCTCGATGACCACCTCGATGGGCGTCTTGTCCATATCCACACGGATTTCGCCTGCTTCGGAAATATTAGTCAGCAGAATCCTTGTGCTCTCGAGGATGAACTCCCTGGCAGCCTGAAGATCAACCTCCGGCTTGGCTGCGGGTTTGGCCGAAACAGCCTCTTCCCTGGCCTCGGCCACGGGCTTTTCCTCCGTGGTCTCTTTGGCTGGTGCAGGAGCGGCAGCCTTGTGCCCATCGGGTTTGACCTGCTCCTTGCGCACGTCCTTCTTGGGCTTGGAAGGTTTTTGCCTGGCCTGACCATTTCCCCCGCCCTGCCCCTTGGAGCCTTTGTCCACTGGCTTGAGAGCAGTCTGGACCTTGGCCCTGGCGTCCCCATTGCCAGTTTCAGCGGGCGGATTGGTGGCAGTGACCGGCTCGGGACCGCTGGCTCCCTTGGTGCCGTTACCATTTTTCCTGCCGGCTGGTTTGGGCTTGGCGGGTCTCTTGGGTGCAGGCTTCTTGTCCTTGGGTGCGGCTTCCTTGCGAGATGGCTCGCGAGGGGGCTGCGGTGCAGGTCTGGTCTCCACGGCCTGACGTTTCCGGGCCTTGACCTTGGCCTTTTTCACGCCGACCAGACCGAAGATCCCGGACGAACCTCCACTGATGATTTCGACTTCCAATTCCTCACGCAAGCAGTTGAAATGACGACATGCCTCGGCAATGGCGTCATCCACATTCTTGCCCTGAAAACTCTTGTACTCGCTCATACTAAGACTCCTTGATAGCGCCTCCGCAGCAACCGGCTTGCTTGTCTGTCGTCATCAAACTTGGTTCGCCCTGAAACATCCTGTATCTTCAATGCGGGCGTGTGCTCTGCTGATACGGTTGGGCGGGCTGCAGGCATATGGGCCTGCAGCCCGCTCGCCGGTATATGATCAATGCGAAACGTTGCGAATGAGGCGGGTTGGCAAATACAAACTGACCTGATCCGACTACATCTTACGGGAAATCATCCATTGCTGGGCAATGGAGAGAATGTTGTTGACCATCCAGTAGACAACCAGACCGGACGGAAAGTTCAGGAAGATGAAGGTGAACACGATGGGCATGAACAACATGATCTTGGCCTGGGTGGGATCGCCCGCCGTGGGGGTCATCTTCTGCTGAAGGAACATGGTCGCCCCCATGATGATGGGCGTGATGTAAAAAGGATCCTTGGCCGAAAGGTCGGCCAGCCAGACAAGATCCGTGAACGGAAGATGTTCGATGAACGGAGCGTGACGCAGTTCGATGGCTCCGAGCAATGCCTGATACAGGGCGAAGAACACGGGGATCTGCAGAACCATGGGCAGACATCCCCCGGCCGGATTGACCTTGTGGGACTTGTACAGCCGCATGACCTCCTTGTTCATCTGATCCCGGTCATCCTTGTACTTCTCCCGGACCTGGGCCATGAGCGGCTGGATCTTCTTCATCTTTTCCATGGACTTGTAGCTCTTCTGGGACAAGGGCCAGAAAAGGATCTTGATGAGGATGGTCAGGATAATGATGGCCACCCCGTAGTTGCCCACGTACTTGTACAGAAAATTCAATCCCACGATGAGGGGCTTGGCAATGATATCGAACCAGCCATAATGTATGGAACGCTTGAGGTCGTTAGGCGCGCTGGCCATGGCCGAGTTCTTTTTGGGACCGAGATAATAGGTACAGGAGAGGCTCTGGCTCTGCCCTGGCTCGATGATCAGGTTCTGCCCCACCAGAAGACGGTAGATGTCGCCGTCCAGCTTGGCCTTGATGCCCATATCCCCGGACATGGGAGCCAGGGCGAGGATGAAATAGTTGTTCTCGATGCCTGCCCACTGGAGCGCATTGCCCGGTGCCAGGGCGATACCGGTCTTCAGATCGTCCTCGTCGTTTTCCTCTTCCAACCCCTGGGCCGAGAGAAAGGCGACAAGGTTCTGATTGTACCGATCATCCTTGGCGGAAAGCCCGGCACTGGCCACAGAGAAATCCAACGCCCCGGACACCTGGGCCTCGGTGGTGTTCACCACCTCGAGGGTCTCATTGATCTCATACCGATCCGCACCAAAGGACAAGGTCCGGATGAAGGTGACCGAACCGAGCTTCCCGGTAAACGTCATGGTCCCCTCTTCCTGTCCATCCAGAGTCAGATCCTTGCCGGAAAATCCCCATGTCGCGTCGCTCCACGCGGGGGTCCGGTTCCAGCTGATACCCAGCGGGGCCCTGTTCAGGGATGCGGGGGTAACAAGATCGATATTCGGGGAATCCTTGGCAATGGTCACCCGATACTTCTTGAGCACAAAATTTTCCAGAACACCGCCGTCCGTATTCAGGACCGCCTTGTACAGAGGCGTGTTCACGACCACGCTCCTGCCGTCGGTGGGGGTGAAGGCCACTGTGGGCAGACCGGTTGCCGGGGCGTTGTCAGATGCGGGCGCAGGTGCGACGTTCTCGGCTTCGGGAGTCTGAGCCGGTTGGGACTGGGTAGTCTCTGCCGGTTGAACAGGAGGTTGCTGCGCCGGGGGGAACAACCAGTTCCAGACCAGCAAAACCCCTATCGACAGGGCAACGGCAAGTACGACGCGACGATTATCCATGGGATGTTTTCTCTTTGATACGGCTGATGGTTGGAAAGGGAGCGGGCGGAGGTACGGGATCGATACCGCCTTTGCACCCGGGATGACAACGGACGATTCTCTTCACGGCCAGCCACAGTCCCTTGCACGGCCCGTGCACCAGAACGGCTTCTCTGGCGTATTCGGAACAGGTGGGGACAAAACGACAGCACGGAGGGTACAGGGGGGAGATGAGGATCTGATAGACGGAGATGACTCTGGCGAGAAGATGTCGCATGGGAACCGGAGGGTCACAGGCCGTTTTTTGCAGACGATGACACACGGCCGGATAGTTGAGAGATCAATGTTCCCAGTTCCTTTTCGACCTGCTTATAGGCAAGCGCAAAGGCACGAACATTCCGTTTGGGAATTACCACGTAGTCGATCCCGGAAGGAATGCGATCCTGCTGGAGACGGAAGAACTCTCGCGTAACCCGCTTGATGCGATTGCGCTGTACGGCATTGCCCACCTTTTTGCTGACGGCAAGGCCGAGTCTCCAGGGATCGTGGTCCCCCCGGTCAAGGACAAAGAGGATGAAATGAGACGTAAAATACCGACGGCCCCGATTGTAGCACGCTATAAACTGGGACCGTCGGATGAGATGATACGTTTTGGGAAATGCTAGACGGCTAATCTCTTCCGCCCCTTTGCCCGTCTTCTCTTGAGGATGGCTCGACCGCTCTTGGTGGCGGAACGAACCAAAAAGCCGTGGGTTCTTTTTCTTCTGGTTTTACTTGGCTGATAGGTGCGTTTCATAGTATTGTCTCCTCGAAAATAAAAAAGTAACTTATTTTTTTATCCATCATTTTCATTGACGTCAAGCTGTCAGGCGCGATCCCGGCGTTACGCGGAAAACCCGTCACGATCACCGGACTGCCTTTCCCCACCTCGGAGCATTCTGTAGAGCAGAACAAACCCGGTGAGCATGGCCAGAACCTCTCCGGCCAACAAAACCACATCATGACGCATGAACGCCAGGACGCCAATGATGCATGTTCCCAAAAATCCGGCCACGCAGGCCAAAAGGGCCGCCCGTTGATGGGCCCGAAGCCCGGCATGCGTGTCAAAAAACAAAAAACCTAAAAATACCAACTGCAATCCCAACCCAAGGGCCAGGAGAGCGATAGTGACAAGAGGATTCATAAACCTGCCATTGTTCGTGAAAGCTGTTCCCAGCTGCAAGGGCGGAAGATTGAGCACATATTCCCACAAAAGACAACCCCTAAATGACCGTTTTTTTCCGCCTCCGGCCATCCTCCCATCGATGACCCTGAAATAAGCATGCAATATCTCCGAACATACGCCTTCGCCTCAGGCATCCTTGCCGTCCCAAAAAACATGTTGACTTTTGTCAAAACCATGCCTAGATAATCTTTTCACTTGTTGCGGGGTGGAGCAGCATGGTAGCTCGTCGGGCTCATAACCCGAAGGTCA
>CAYWJL010000152.1:0-4272 GCA_964458145.1 uncultured Desulfovibrionales bacterium
ATATAGCCGAAAGCGCATTTCCAATTTCGAAAGGAAGTGCTTCTGGTGAAAGAAGTTCAACGTTAGAAGTTAAGCTAATAATGCTTTTCTTCTCAGGTTCATTAAGCAGAACCGAAAGGAAAAGATTTGCATCAGCGATTACTTCCATATGTACATTGTACCGAAACGGCTAGAGATTTTCAAGATATCAGGAAAGAGGGCTAACGCAACTCGGTCTCGAAGGAACCTCGTGTTCCTTCGAGAGCGGCCGACCAATTAACAAAACAACTTCAAGAAACAGCTGTTGATTCGCTCCGGCGATAATCGCTAGTCGATTATCGCCTCCGGCCCTCCGGGCAAATTTCGCTTTGTCATGGCTCTTGCGAATGCAGATTAACGGGGAGAAGGTCATCCTCGAAAGCGTACGCGGCAAGCTCTGGGCCGTGGCCATCGTCACCGCCAGGTTCAAGCCCTTCAAGGTTCTTGGGAATACGGTTCACCAGGTCGGCATCCCGTGGCATTTCGGCTGGCAGTTCCCGGAGGATGGGAGCGGAGGCGACGCCGCCAATCTGCTCACTCCGTCCGTAGGCGATCCCAACACCGGTATCCCGGAAACCAAGGCGTTCATGGTCAACGTACGCAAAGCAAAGGAGGGTGAGATCAATGCCTAAAGCATTTCTTGTAGACCTCTCTCGGTGCACGGCGTGTCGGGGTTGCCAGGTGGCTTGCAAACAGTGGCACAAACTCCCGGCAGAACAGACAAAAAATGTGGGCAGTTACCAGAATCCTCAGGATCTGTCCTTCATTACCTATAAATTGGTTCGGTACAAGGAACAGGAAGTCAAGGATGACGTGAAATGGCTCTTCTTTCCCGAGCAGTGCCGTCATTGCATCGATCCGCCCTGTAAGAGCATGGCCGATGATTATGACGAGCGGGCCATCATTCAGGATCCGGAAACCGGCGCGGTCATCTTCACCGATTTCACCAAGAAGATCGACGATCTGAGCCCCGAAGAACTCTGCCCGTACAACATCCCCAGACGCGATCCCATCACCGGGATCTGGAGCAAATGCGACATGTGTCTGGACAGGGTTGAGAACGGACTCTTGCCCGCATGTGTCCAGGCCTGCCCCACCGGAACCATGAACTTCGGTGAGCGGGACGAAATGCTCGAGCTGGCGGAAAAACGGCTGGCCGAATTGAAGAAGGATTATCCCGATGCCCAGCTGCTTGATCCGGACGATGTGAGCACGATCTATCTCTCCATCTATCCTCCGTCCTGGTATTACGAATATGCCGTGGCTTCGGCCAAGCATCCCAAAACCATGAACAGGGCCCAGGCCCTGGCAAAAATCTTCCCGGCCCTCAAACGTCGGGTTGGATAAACACCCTCCCCTTGTACAAGGCCGCCCCACCGGGGGGCGGCCTTTCAAGTGAACGTGAAACAGCATGCAGATTGTAGGGGCACCCCTTGTGGGTGCCCTTTTTTATTGGCGGGGAATGGCGCTGACAACGTCGGCAAGAATACGGCCGGAGAGTTCCTCCATGGCCAGGCTCATGGCCTGAGCCACGCCGGCCGGGGTTCTGGTTGGGGAGACCTTGACGCTTTTATAGCTGCGTTGAAACAGAATGCGCTTGCTGATGTCGGGCTCGTTTGCCTTGAACAGGGTGACGGTCAGTTCGAGAACGGATTCCCATGTGTCCACATGGTCCTGTTCGTAGAATGCGTCGACACTGCCGCTGAGAATATGGGTGGGGGCGAGTCCTGTGCCCGGACCTTCGATGGCCAGGAATCGACCGGAGCGTGTGAAATCCCGCCGCAGGAACGAGGTGACCAGGTCGGCAGGATCGGCATGCCAGCGGTGGTAGACGTATTCATTACATTCGAACGGCTTGTCCTTGAAGACGATACGCATCGTGCTGTAATCAGGCACGATACTGAAGCGCGAGATGTCCAGAACCACGGGCAGAGGATCCTTGTGCCCGGTGCATGGGGGATCGTATTCCAGCGTGTAGAAGTCGATCTTGGGAGCGGTACGGCCCGGTGCCATGCATCCCGTGGCAAACAGGAGCAGGGAGAGGAGGGCGGGAATGAAAAGGGGAGATATTTTCATGGTTGATACTCGTGAGGTTGTTGTGGAGCTGTTCGAGTGCATTTTTCAAGAATCAGAATTGCGAATGTAAGAAATGTAAGAAATTTGAGAGAATTTAGAAATTTAAGAGATTTTAGAAATGTAAGAAATTTGAGAAATTTGAGAAATTTGAGAGATTTTAGAAATTACAGGCGGTTAATGTGTCGGTCTCTCGTCATTTTTCGATCACCCGGGGCGAGGGCGGCCCGCCCATGATCAAACGGGACGGTTGATCCTTGAGTTCGTCCAGAAGTCTGTTCAGCTCGCGGCTGGCCTGTTCGAGATTCTGCAGGGTCACCAGGAGGTGTTGCTGCATGGCATCTATGTTGTCTCTGCTGCCCGCAACCATGGTTGTCCCCTGGGTCAGGAAGGTTGTCGTCTGTGTCACGGCATCGTGGAGTTCGTGGAGGGTGGCGTTGACGGTAGGTTCGTTGGTGGCGATCAGGGAATCGACCCGGGCGAGAACCGAAGTGGCGTGGTTCAAGGCCGTTGTGGTCTCCTGCATGGCTGTCTTGAACGCATCACTCGCATCCGTGGCTGACGTCAGCGTGGCATGCCATGCAGGATTGTTGGCCAGCTCATCGATGCTTTGAAGGGTGGACCGGGCGTCGCTGGAAAGCTCGGCCAGGGCCATATCGTCCACTGCTGCGTTGAAATGATCCAGGCTTTCCTTGATCCGCTCGGAGATTCCCGCGATGTCGATGTCCAGAAGTCGGTGGTACAACACGGACAGACTGTTCATGACCTGGGTGATGTCCGAAGGGGTCGAGGGGATGACCGGATAGTCGGTTTCAAAGGTGATTGGAGGGGTCTGGTCGGGGGTGTCCTTGGGATGGATATCAAGGTTGACGAACATGCTGCCGGTGATCCCCACGGCACTGAGCTGGGCCTCGGAATGGGCTTTGATGACCACGCCCTTGTCGATATCCATGACAACCTGGATGAGGCGGGAATCCGGAGCTACCTGGATGGTGCTGACCCGGCCGATGGGAACGCCCCGGTATTTGACCGGTGAATCGATGTTGAGTCCCTGCACGGATTCGTCGAAAAAGGTGACATAGGTCTTTCCCCGATCCAGAAATTTGGTCATGCCCAGGGCGATGATGGTCACCACAGTCAGGGCGAGTCCTGCAACGACAAAGAGTCCTACGGAAAATTTGGTTTTGGCTGTGGCCATGGAAGGTCCTGTTGGGGGTCGGTAGTACGCAGTGCTCAGTGCACAGTGCGCAGTTTGGTGTGCAAGCCTGCTTTCATATCTATAACAAGATTACCCAAAATCTCGTAGGGGTGATTCATGAATCGCCCGTTTTTGCAGCCCCCCGGGAGGGGCTGCAACAACATCTGTGTGATAAGATATTGTCACGGATTCGCTTCCGGTGTGCGATTGAAAAAATGCTTCACGAACGGGTTGTCGCTGTGATCGCGCAGAAAACGGGGGTCGCCGTCGGCAATGATGGGGCGGGTTTTCTTGTCGAGCATGATCGTTCTGTGGGCGATGGCGAATATGGACGGGAGTTCGTGGGAGACGATGACCACCGTGGTGCCCTGTGAATGGTTGATCTCCATGATCAGGTCGTCGAGTTCGGCCGAGGTGATGGGATCGAGACCTGCCGACGGCTCGTCCAGGAAGAGAATGGCCGGGTCCAGGGCCATGGCCCGGGCGATGGCGGCCCGTTTGTTCATTCCACCGCTGACCTCCATGGGGAGATGATCCTCGAATCCCCGCAGCCCCACCTGGTCGAGCTTGATGCAGGCCAGGTCCCGCACCGCCTGTTTGGGCAGATCCGTGTACTCTTCGATGGGCAGGGAGACATTTTCAGCAAGCGTCATGGACCCGAGCAGGGCGCCGCCCTGGTACATGACGCCGAATGATTGCAGGATGGTCCGGTAGGCGTTCTCATCCTGAGGATCCATGCGGTCGCCCTGAATGAGGATCTCCCCGGCCAGGGGACGGTGCAGCCCGATGATATGTCTGAGCAGGGTGGATTTGCCGCACCCGCTCCCGCCCAGAATGACGAAAATTTCTTTTTGCCTGACCGTGAAATCGGCGTTTTCGAGAAGGATGAGGGGCGCAAACCCCATGGTCAGGTTGCGGACCTCGATGGCAGGGGCATTGGGATCGGGCATGATGTTATCCCCAGTACCGCTGGATCACGGCCA
>CAYWJL010000152.1:4282-5511 GCA_964458145.1 uncultured Desulfovibrionales bacterium
GGGGTGGCGCGTCCCACGGCAGCTGCGCCTCCCCGGACCTGGAATCCCCGGAAACACCCTGTTCCCGCAATGAGGACTGCGAAAAACATGGTCTTGAGCATACTCCAGACCACATCGCCCAGGGAAATGGTCTTGATGGTCTGGACCATGTAGCCGTGGGTGGTCAGATCGAGCATGGTCACACCCACCACGAGCCCGCCGGCCACGGCAAAGAGATCCGAGAACAGGGTCAAAAGGGGCTGGACGATGAGGGTGGCCAGGAGTCGCGGAAGCACGAGAAAAATCGTGATGTCGAAGCCCATGGTGGTCAGGGCGTCGATCTCCTCGGCCACGCGCATGCTGCCGATTTCCGCGGCAAAGGCCGATCCGGATCTGCCGGCAACGATGATCGCGGTCATGATGGGACCGAGTTCGCGGACCATGGACAAACTGACAAGGGATGCTACATAGATGTTAGCCCCGAATTGTTCCAGCTGGACGGCGGACATGAAGGCCATGATCAGCCCCAGCAGAAAACTGATCAACGCGACAATGGGCAGGGCGTCGGCGCCCACGCGTTGCATGTGGATGATGGTGTCGCTCGTGCGCAGCCTGCAGGGGTTGCGCAGCAGAAAGGCGAGAGAAAGGAGCACGTCGCCCACAAAGGTGAGCATGTCCCTGGAATCCTTGATGATGGAGATTGTCTTGCCGCCGAGGCGTTCGATCCATCCAGGGCGGTCCTGGCCCTTGGCGGAAGCGGACGAGGTGGAGTCTCCATGGCGGACCATGTCCACGAATCTGCTGATGCCGGCAGGAACCTGTTCGAATACGATGGGATGCCTGGAGAGCCGTGCCATGTGCATGAGAACCACCACGCCGAAGTCGTCCATGTGGGTCACTTGCCGCATGTCAACGCGAATGGTGTCGGCTTTTTGGGGGAGGGGAGACCGGGCAATGGTCTGAATGAGCGGCCTGCTGGCTGATCTGTCCACCAAACCCTTGAGCACGATGGTCAACACCCTGTCATGTAACGCAATGTCGATGTCTGATTCAGGGGGTAAAAGGGGCTGCTGGACCATAGTGTTCCTGGATGGGCCTAGGCCCGGTTTCATGGGTTCCTGGAAATATGCAGGGACGTTGAACGGATACATGACCGAGCCTGTTTCGTCCACCATGGAAGGCGGGCTGCCCAGGGCTGATTTGTTCTCATGGCTGGCTTACCCCGTTCTGGGCGCTTTGAAACTCCCTCG
>CAYWJL010000153.1:0-5499 GCA_964458145.1 uncultured Desulfovibrionales bacterium
AGTCAAACCGCCCAGAACGGGGCAAGCCAGCCACTCTATTCCAGGTACTTGTACAGGAACACATTTGCTCTGTCTCTCTCCGGCATGATGGATCGCGGTCAAGCTGCAAGGTTATTATTCACGTTCTTTCAGAGTGTTGGGGCTTGTGAATCGTTTGTCCGACCGGATTTTTTCTGATTTGGAGGCGTTGGTTTCAAGCCAACCTGTGGCCGTCACCTCAGGACTGTCGAATGTGGGGACAAAGGGTTTGATGTCCAGAAGGGGGGTGCCGTCGAGAATGTCCACACCCCGGATGGTCAGGATCGATCCTTGCCGCTCGATGAGGGTGACCACGGAAAGACCGATGGGATTGGGCCTGCGGGGAGCCCGAGTGGCAAAGAGTCCGCGGGTGGTCGTATCCATGAACGGGGTTACCTCGAGGTTGTAGCCCTTGCTCGCATGGAAGGCATAGAGCAGTATGAGATGCGAGAATCCTTCGAGGTCCTTGAGTCCGTCGGCAAAATCGTCCAGAATATGGACGGAGCCGGTCACATCTGCTGCTCCGGACGGTTGGATGGGCATTCCCTCGAGGGTGGTGTGAGGGGAGTGGATCGTGCCGATGGGATGGAAGTTGAATAAAGGCATAAGGTTTCCTTGAAGGTGAAGGGGAAATGTGGTGAATGGATTCGTGCGAGAAAAAATCCTGCTCGTCAAGACATAGACGTTCTTCTGAATCGAACAGGAAGCGTGGAATGAACGGAACAACAAATAGTTATGAAGGAGAAATGTCTGTGCCTGTAACCAGGAATGAATGCGCCAGATGCGGCACGTGCTGCCGAAAGGGCGGACCGGGGCTGCATATCGAGGACAAGAGGCTTTTGGAGGAAAAGGTTCTCGAACCCGGGGATCTGGTCTGTTTCCGCAAGGGCGAATTTGCCTTTGATCAGGCCGGGCAGTGCCTGGCTCCTCTCGATCAGGAGCTTCTCAAGATACGGGGTAAGGAGGATGGCTGGGAGTGCCTCTTTTATGATCCTTCAACCAGAGGCTGCCTGATCTATGGGGACCGTCCTCTGGAATGCCGTACCCTCATGTGCTGGGATACCGGACCCATCGAGGAGGTCATGGGACGTGATGACCGGCTGACCCGTTTGCATCTTGTGCCCGGGGATTCGGGACTGGGAGAACTGATCAGAGAGCACGAAAGTCGTTGTGGCCTTGGCCGTGTGCGAGCGATCACCGAGAAAGGGGATGTGGAGACTCGTGCCCTGCGTCAGGAAATTCTGGATCTGTGTTTCTATGATCTGAGCTTCAGGGAGGCTATTTCACAGAAGACCGGAACGCCGGACAATGTTCTGGAGTGCTATTTCGGTCGGCCCCTTTTCAGAGCTGTTCGGGGATATGACCCCTGGTTCGGTTCGGACGATTTTCTGGGGTATTTTTCCGGGTGATAGTCAGCTGGTGCGTCATGGTTTATTGGTTGATGCGCAGATGAGCCTGTGAATTTTTCACATATAATTTACTGTCAGAATCTTGACTATGCACACAAGATTCTTACCTTACAGTCGGTTATCGAGACGCATGCCGCACTGGCGAGACCGGTGGGGGACATGACGAGCTCGTACGACAACCCCCGGCCACCCTATGGATAACGCGCCCTTGCTGGCACAAGGGCGTAACCGGGAAAACATCAAGGAGAGACCTGATATGGGTGTTGAATATAAAGATTACTACAAACTGCTCGGGGTTTCCAAGACCTCGTCCAAGGAAGAGATTTCCAAGGCCTTCAAGAAGCTGGCCCGGAAGTATCATCCCGATCTGAATCCCAACGACCCTGATGCGGAGAAAAAGTTCAAGGAGATCAACGAGGCTCATGATGTCCTCAAGGACCCGGAAAAGAGGAAGCTTTACGACTCCCTGGGGCCCAACTGGAAGGAAGGACAGAATTTTCAGCCGCCTCCGGGGTTCGAGAACATGCATTTCGGTGGTGGTGGCGGACAGGGATTCGGAGAGGCCGGATTCAGCGATTTTTTCGAGACCATTTTTGGCGGCGGATTCGGGGGCGGTTTTTCGGGTCAGGGTGCCCGGTTCACCCGGCAGGGGCCGGGCGGCGGTTTTTCGGGCGGCCCTTTTGGAGGCGGAGCCGGCATGTCCCGCAAGGGACGTGATGCCGAGGTGGAGATCGAACTCGGTCTCGAAGAGGCCTATCATGGGGGGAAGAAATCCATCTCCCTGCAGGAACAGGTCCCGACTCCGGGCGGGATGCCCCAGGTGCGGACCAAGACACTGGAAGTGAACATCCCCAAGGGAATCAAGGACGGTTCCAAGATACGCCTGTCCGGTCAGGGTAATCCCGGCATGGGTGGGGGACCGGCAGGGGATCTGTATCTGAAGATCCGCATTGCCGGGCATCCGAACTACAAGGTGGATGGGACCACCATCACCTATGATCTGCCCCTCGCCCCATGGGAGGCCGTACTTGGAGCCAAGATCAGAGTGCCCACTCTCGATGGGGCCGTGGAGATGAACCTTCCGGCCGGCATCAGCAGCGGTCAGAAGATGCGCATCAAGGGCAAGGGGCTCGGCAGCGGGGCCAAACAGGGAGACCAGATGGTCCAAGTGGTCATCAAGAGTCCCAAGAATATTTCCGACACGGAAAAAGAGCTCTGGGAGAAGATTGCCGAAACGTCGGACTTCAATCCCAGAGGATGACGCACGTACGATCAAACAACGATGCACGCGGACGCTCGAGCCATACTGCGACGATCCATTCAATGAGCCGGAGGTTATCGATATCATGCATGAAAAAACCATAACACCCCGCCCCGGGGCCGAAGTCCCGGCGCAATCATCCAAGGTCTGCTGGGAGGAATTCGTGGAAGCCACCAGAATCCTTCCCGATGTTCTGCAGGAGTTCGTGGAAAGCGACTGGGTCTGTGCCGAACGAACAGCCCAGAGCGAGTATCTCTTCGAGATCAGGGACATTCCCCGCATCCGTAAGGCGGCCCGACTGTACAGGGATTTCGATCTCACACCGGTCGGGGTGACCATTATCGTCGATCTGCTCAAGCGGATCGAATTCCTGGAAGAGGAGCTCCAAAGGGCCCGGCAAACAGGCTGATTGTTTTTCAAACAGTGCTGCATGATTGACAACCCGACATCAACGATGTGCAAGAAACGCTGTAGGGGCAATTCATGAATTGCCCGTTTGACCGAGCCCCGGGAGGCGAGGGAAAACAATCAGTCTCGCATTGCCGGGATAAGGTAGGCGGATTGAACGGACTTGGAACGACCAGCCGTGCACCCCAACAAGGGAGGTACATATATGGACTTGAACAAATTCACACAGAAATCTCAGGAAGCCATTTCCCAGGCACAGAATATCGCCATCCGTTTCGGCCATCAGGAGGTGGATGCGGAGCATCTTCTCCTCTCCCTGGTCACCCAGGAGCAGGGGCTTGTAAGCGTGCTGCTGGAAAAGGCCGGATATGACCCCGCAGCCTATGCCAAGGCCGTGGAGCAGGAACTCGGGCGCCGTCCCAAGGTGAGTACGCCGGGAGGCGCCCCCGGGAATATCTATGTCAGTCAGCGGGTCAACTCCGTGCTCTTGAAGGCCCTGGAGCTGGCCGAAAAGATGAAGGACGAGTACGTCAGCGTGGAGCATGTCTTTCTCGCCCTGTTGGACGAGGGCAAGACCACGCCCATCGGCAAGCTCAACGCCCAGTTCAAGATCGACAAGGACAAGGTTCTGCAGACCATGACCGAGGTCCGGGGCAATCAGCGGGTGACTTCGGACAATCCCGAGGAGACCTACGACGCCTTGAAGAAATACGGCCGGGATCTCGTGGAAGAGGCCAGGCGGGGTAAGCTCGATCCGGTCATCGGCCGGGACGGGGAAATCCGGCGATGCATCCGGATTCTTTCCCGCAGGACCAAGAACAATCCCGTGCTCATCGGCGAGGCCGGCGTGGGCAAGACAGCCATTGTCGAGGGGCTGGCCCAGCGAATTCTCAAGAAGGATGTGCCCGAGGGACTCAAGGACAAGACCCTCTTCGCCCTGGACATGGGATCGCTCATTGCCGGGGCCAAGTACCGGGGCGAGTTCGAGGAACGGCTCAAAGCGGTGCTCAAGGAGGTCCAGAAGTCCGAAGGCAGGATCATCCTGTTCATCGACGAGATCCACACCATCGTCGGAGCGGGCAAGGCCGAAGGGGCCATGGATGCGGGCAATCTCTTGAAACCCATGCTCGCCCGTGGAGAACTCCATTGCATCGGCGCGACCACCATCGACGAGTACCGTAAGTATATCGAAAAGGACCCGGCCCTGGAGCGGCGGTTCCAGCCGGTCATGGTCGAGGAGCCGAGTGTCGAGGATGCCGTCTCCATCCTGCGCGGGCTCAAGGAGCGGTTCGAGGTGCATCACGGGGTGCGCATCAGCGACAGCGCCCTGGTGAACGCCGTCACCCTGTCCAGCCGGTACATCACCGACCGGCAACTTCCGGACAAGGCCATCGACCTGGTGGACGAGGCCGCGGCCATGATCCGCACGGAGATCGATTCCCTGCCCACGGAGCTGGACGAGGTCAATCGCAAGATGATGCAGCTGGAGATCGAGCGCGAGGCCCTGAAAAAGGAGAGCGACGCGGCGTCCAGGGAACGGTTGGAACGCTTGGAAAAGGAACTCGTCGAGATCAGGGAGCGCCAAAGCGTGCTCATGGCCCAGTGGGAAAAGGAAAAGAGCAGCATTGACGGGATCAAGAATCTGAAAAAGGAGATCGAGCAGACCCGATTGGCCATTGACGAGGCCAAACGTCAGTATGACCTGAACAGGGCCGCGGAGCTCGAATACGGCCGATTGGCTCAGCTGACCCGGCAGCTCGACGAGAGCGACGAGAAAGGACGGGGTGCGGAAGGTACCCGGCTTCTCAAGGAGGAAGTCGGTCCCGACGACATTGCCCAGATCGTGGCCAAATGGACCCATATCCCGGTGGACAAGCTGGTGGAAGGAGAGCGGGAAAAGCTGCTCAAGCTTGGCGGGATTCTGCACGAGCGGGTCATCGGCCAGGACGAGGCCGTGGAAGCTGTGGCCGATGCGGTTCTTCGGGCCCGGGCCGGTTTGAAAGATCCCAACCGCCCTATCGGATCGTTCATGTTTCTCGGTCCCACGGGCGTGGGCAAGACTGAACTTTCCAAAACCCTGGCCAGAGCCCTGTTCGATACCGTGGAGAACATGGTTCGGCTGGATATGTCCGAATATATGGAAAAGCACACCGTGGCCCGGCTCATCGGTGCCCCTCCGGGCTATGTGGGCTATGACGAGGGCGGCCAGCTCACCGAGGCGGTCCGGCGCAAGCCGTACAGCGTGGTCCTGTTCGACGAGATCGAAAAGGCCCACCCTGATGTATTCAATGTCTTGCTCCAGATTCTGGACGACGGCCGGTTGACCGACAGTCATGGACGGACCGTGGACTTCAAGAACACGATCATCATCATGACCTCGAACATGGGCTCGACCATCCTGCT
>CAYWJL010000154.1:0-5493 GCA_964458145.1 uncultured Desulfovibrionales bacterium
AACCGCGAAGTACTTGTTTTTACTTAAAACGTAAATCTTAAAACTTAAAACCTATCCCCTATACTTCAAACAACATCTCCAGATCATCTCTGGTGAGGGATTTCCAGGCAGTCTGTCCGGGAATGATGGAGTCGGCAATGCCTTTTTTCTGTTCCTGGAGTTTGAGAATCTTTTCTTCCACCGTGTTTTCACAGATCATCTTGTAGGAGAAGACCTGTCTTGTCTGGCCGATACGGTGGGTTCGGTCGGTTGCCTGAGCCTCGACAGCGGGGTTCCACCAGGGGTCGTAGTGGACGACGTAATCTGCGGATGTCAGGTTCAGACCCGTACCACCCGCTTTGAGAGAGATGAGGAAGATGGGGATGTCCTCGTTGTTGTTGAACCGGTCCACCTGGTCGAAACGGTCCTTGCTGGTACCATCGAGATAGGCAAAGGGAATCTCTTCCATGGTCAGCCAGGAGCGGATGATGTGCAGCATCTGCACGAACTGGGAGAAAACAAGTACCTTGTGGCCATCTTCGATGATGGTCTGGGAGAGGGTCTTGAAGGCTTCGAATTTGCCCGAAGACATATTCGTGTTCACGCCGGGCATATCCAGTTTGAGCAGCCGCGGGTGACAGCAGATCTGCCTGAGTTTGAGCAGGGCGTCGAGGATGGACATCTGACTGCCGGCCACACCCTTTTCGTCCACCCTCTGCATGACCTGTTCCTTGAGTTTCTTGGCCAGGGCGGAATAGAGCTCGGTCTGCTCCTCCAGCAGGGCGGAGTAGAACACGTTTTCCACCTTGGGCGGCAGGTCCTTGGCCACCTCGGATTTGGTCCGGCGCAGGATGAACGGTTTGACCCGCGACTGGAGGTAATCGAGGCTTTCCTGATCCCCGTCCTTGATGGGTTTGATGAACCCTTTCTGAAAGGCGGATTGGGATCCCAGGAAGCCGGGCATGAGGAATTCGAACAGGGACCACAGCTCGAGAAGATTGTTCTCGATGGGCGTTCCCGAGAGACACAATCTGAGTTTGGCGTCGATTTTTCTGACTGACCGGGCGGTGATTGTGTTGGGGTTCTTGATGTTCTGGGCTTCATCCAGAATCACGGAATTGTATTCATACTTGAGAATTTCGTCCAGATCCCGGCGAAGCAGGGCGTACGTGGTCAGAACCAGCCCGGATTTTGGAATTTTCTTGAGCAGTCCTTCCCGTCTTGAGCCGTAGATGACCAGCCTGGCCATGTTGGGAACGAATTTCTGGGCTTCACGCTCCCAGTTGGGCAAAACCGACGTGGGCACGATGATCAGATTGGGTTCCTTGACCTTCTTGTTCTTCATGTACTGGAGAAAAGAGAGGGTCTGGATGGTTTTACCAAGTCCCATCTCATCGGCCAGAATGCCGCCGAAGTGGTACTCCTTGAGAAAGTTGAGGTAGCTGAGCCCCTGGCACTGGTAGGGGCGCAGGGTAGCCTGAACCTCGGGCGGTGTCTCCAGCTGTCTGATTTCCTTGAATTGGTGGATCTTGTCCCGCAGCGTGTCCCAGAACGGGTCGGACTGGGTGTCCGGGATGTCCTCGAGGATCTTGTCCAGAACCGGGGCCTCGAAGTTCTCGAATTTTTTCTTGGGCGGTTTTTCCGGATCGAGTCCCATGGCATGGAGCTTGTGGCCCAGTTTTTCGAGCCATGATTCCGGAAGGCCCGTGTAGGAACCGTCCTTGAGCTGGACATAGCGTTTTCCGTTTGTCCATGCCTTCCATATCTTTTCGATGGGGACGCTCAGGTCTTCGTACTCGACATTGATGTCCAGGTTGAACCACTTGTCGTCTTCCTGGGTTTCGATCTTGGCCACCACGCTTGGCGGGGTCAGTCTGACCTTGAATCTGGTCAGATCCTTTTCGCCATAGACCCTGTACTCCTCAACCACCTTGGGATAGGCGTCCAAAAGGAAGATGATGGCCTCCTCGGGTTCGAGAAACCACAGGGCATTGCTTCTGGACTGAAAGCCCATGTCCACCAGCATGGTCAGAAGCTTCTCCTCCCTGTCCTGGTCTCTGCGCAGAAGAAAGGATTTGCCCTCGAACTGGTAGCTTCCCGTCTGGAAATCCTGATTGGGTCCGGGCAGGGTGATCTCGCCGTGTTCGGTTTCATAGATGTTCTGGATCTCAAGGGTCAGCAGACTGCCTTCCTCGCCCAGAAACAGTTTGGGATTGTAGGTGGCAGGCACGAAAATCGGTGCCATGCGTTCCAGAAATTCATCCTGGCCGTACAGGTCCGAGGACGGAATCTTGGTCCAGACCCGATCGAGAAATTCGGAGATGTCCGCATTGGGAATGACCGGCTGTTCGGTGACGAGTTCCTGGACCAGATGGGGGGAAAGCCCCGTCTGCAGGGGATAGAAATTGTGCTTCCAGCAGACCCACAAGGGCAGGTTCCCGTAGAAATAGACCTCGTGGCTGGTGATGGAAAAGGGCACCTTGCCTTCGCGTCCGAGCATGAGTTCGAAGCCGAGGCCTTCATCGTTGATCCGTGGGCTGACCTGCAAACGCATGGGCGTACTTTCGATGCGAACCGGGGTTTCTGAATCCTGCCAGAAGAGATAATATTCCTTGCGGATGGCCCAGAAAAACCAGGTGAGCAGGCCAAAGGGGATCTCCACCCGGTGACCGTAATAATCCAGGTATTGTCCTATCTGTTCGCAGACACGGGGAAGTTGTGGAGCGACTTCGCACCAGTTGGGATTTCGGATGATCTGTTCGAGAGTGATGGGATTTTGGACCGTCGAAAGCCCTGATTTGTTCTGCCTGGCTCTGTAGAATTCCATCTGAAGACGACCGTGTTCGGGGAAAAAACGATAGATAAGATAGTGCTGGCCGGCTTCTGGTTCCAGTTCCGTTGAAAAAAATATTCGAAAATTTTGTTTCCAGTCCAACTTGGGCTTGACAAGGTCTTCTTCGGGATCGTCAGATAGTTGTTCTGTAAGCTTCAGAAGAGTGGCAGCAGCATGCTTGCACGCTCCGGTAAAGGCTTCAGCACAATTACAATAGACATTGACACCACCCTGCTCCAGGTTGATTCCTATTTCCGAGTTGTATACTTGAAAATCATCGCCCTGGATTTGGCCTTCAATATCCCAGGAAAACTCGTTTTTCTGGATGTCCAGTTTCTGGATACGATCATCCATGACTATGGTCTTGGCACCTTCAAGAATATAGTCGGGGATATTGTCGTTGATATAACTGGTTAGAAGAGTTTTTACTCTGCGCTCTTCCTGATTTTTCATGAGAAGACTCTCTCCTTGAAACGCTATCTATTAAGAATTTATAATTTTTTTAGTGCCTGTCCACGCCTTGTGGCACGGCAGGTTACACGAGTTTGAAGGTGTCGCATGCTTCCTACCCGGGTATTTTCGTTTGTCCTGGTTTGTGTCGAGTACAGAACGATTCATTGGCGTTATCGTGTGAATGACAGAAGATCGTCAATTTGTCATACAAATGTATCACGAGCAACAAACGATTCATCCATCTAATCAAAGTCGAGATTTTTTTCAAGCACTTCCTGAAAATTATGCAGCCTGTGGCATCTTTTGTCACCAGGAGCGGAAATGAAAAGAGATATCAAGGGCATCGCGATGAGATTCTTATGCCTGTCGGGACAGTTTCTCATTATGTTTTCGGTTTTTGGTTGTGACTCGTTTGAAAGTCCTCCTTCGTTTTCACACGGACAACCCGTTTTGGAGGACGTCCAAAGGGACGGACCCGTTTCTGGCGGGCGGATCGTTCTCGGTTCCATCGGCGAGCCGAGCAATCTCATCCCGCCGCTGGCCTCGGATGGTGCCTCCCACGAAATCGCCGAGTACCTCTATGTCGCACTGCTTCGTTATAACAAGGATATCGAGATAGAGCCATGGGCTGCCAAGTCCTACGAGGTTCTGGACCAGGGGCTCAGGTTCAGGTTTACCTTGCGTAAAGATATCAAGTGGTTCGACGGCCAGCCCCTGACGGCCGAGGATGTGGAATTCACCTATAGATTGATGATCGATCCCAAGACCCCCACGGCCTATGCGGAAAATTTCAAGGCCATCGAGTCCTTCACTCTCATCGACAGGTACACGTTCGAGGTCACCTATGCCAAACCCTTTGCCCGAGCCCTGCTCACATGGGCCTCGCTCATCCTCCCCAAGCATGTTCTTGAAAAGGCAGACCTGCTCGATACTCCCTACAGCAGAAATCCCATGGGAGCCGGTGCCTACAGACTCAAGGAATGGGAGCCCGGAAGGCGGATCGTGCTTGTGGCCAATGACGATTATTTCGAGGGCAGGCCGAATATCGACACCGTAGTCTACCGGTTCATACCGGATACCACAACCATGTTCATGGAACTCAAGTCCGGGAATCTGGACATGATGACCCTGTCCCCCCAGCAGTATCTTTTTCAGACCAGTGGACCTCTCTGGGATCAGGGTTTTGACAAGTTCAGGTATCTCTCTTTCAGTTATGCCTATCTCGGATACAACCTGAGGCGTCCCCTGTTCGCCGATATCAGGGTTCGCCGGGCCATGGCTCATGCCATCGACAAGCAGGAAATCGTCAAGGGCGTGCTTCTCGGGGAGGGAGAATCGACCATCGGACCCTATAAACCCGGTACCTGGGTCTATGATACCGCAATCAAGGATTATGCCTATGACCCCATCGAGGCCCGGGAGCTTTTAGCCGAGGTCGGTTGGAAGGACCGGGATGGGGACGGTCTGCTTGATAAGGATGGTCAGGTTTTCAGATTCACCATTCTCACGAACCAGGGCAACAGTTTGAGAATCAAGGCAGCCACCATCATCCAGTTTCGGCTGAGGCAGATAGGGATCGATGTGCAGATCAGAACCGTGGAATGGGCCACATTTATCAAGGAATTCGTGAACAAGGGACGGTTCGATGCACTTATCCTCGGCTGGAACATCCTGCAGGACCCGGACATCTACAATGTATGGCATTCTTCCAAGGCCGTGCCCGGAGGGCTCAATTTCGTGGGATACGAGAACGAGGAACTCGATGCGCTTCTGGAAAAGGGACGCAGGCTCATCGACCCCAAGGCCCGTAAACCCGTGTATGATCGCATCCAGGAAATCCTGCACCGCGATCAGCCCTATTGTTTTTTGTATGTTCCCATGTCCCTGCCCATTGTTGAGTCCCGGTTCATGGGAATCGAACCGGCTCCTGCAGGAATCACCTACAATTTCAACGATTGGTGGGTTCCGACATCCCTGCAGCGGACACGGTGACGGTCCTCAGGACTGATTTGTTCTCATGGCTGGCTTACCCCGTTCTGGGCGCTTTGAAACTCCCTCGCCGGCCTCGTACCATCAAGCCGTTGCTCCATAAGAACATGGTTTTTCGGCAAAAAGTCCGGCAACGGCTTGATGAACGATGCCTGGCTCGGTCAGACAGTCAAACCGCCCAGAACGGGGCAAGCCAGCCACTCTATTCCAGGTACTTGTACAAGAACAAATTTGCCTTG
>CAYWJL010000155.1:0-1817 GCA_964458145.1 uncultured Desulfovibrionales bacterium
GATCAGGTAATAGGACGCATCTTCGATTCCATCGAGGTGCCCTAGCCTTTCTCTGCGCCTCTGCGCGGAAAAAAACAAAAGATTTGACTCGCGCAGAGGCGCAGGGACGCAGAGGAAAGACAAAAGAAAAAACTTGCGAGGTCATATTACAGCCATCATCGGCTCATCATCCCCGACCGGCCGTTTCCCCAAAATGCCTTTCTCCGCGCCTCTGCGCCTCTGCGCGAGAAAAAAAATAAAAAAATTCCCGCGTCTCAGCGCGATACCACACTATGCTTGCACCCGAACTGCTCAAAAAAATCCGCCGCATCCACATCACTTCGTCCAAGGTGGTCGATTCCATGATGGCCGGGCATTACCGGTCGGCCTTCAGGGGGTCGGGCATGGAGTTCGAGGAGGTGCGGGAATACGTGCCCGGGGACGAAATCCGGGCCATCGACTGGAAGGTCACCGCCCGCATGGGGCGGCCGTACATCAAACGGTTCCGTGAAGAACGCGAGCAGGTGATCATGCTCGTGGTGGACATGAGCCGGTCCGGGCTTTTCGGCACCCAGGCAAAGAACAAGCGGGAGACCATCACCGAGCTGGCGTCCATCCTGGCCTTTCACGCGGTCAAGAACCAGGACAAGGTCGGGGTGATCCTGTTTACCCGGGACATCGAACACTATATCCCGCCCAAACGCGGGGCCGCCCATGTCTGGCGGGTCATCCGGGAAATCCTGACCTTCACGCCGAAATACCGGGGCACGGACATGACCAGGGCCCTGGACTTCATGGGACGAGTCTGTCGGAAGAAAACGGTCACCTTTCTCATTTCGGATTTCCTGAGCAGTGATCCGACCCCATCCCTGAGACGTCTGGGCAGACGCCACGACGTCATTGCCGTGCCCGTAACCGACCCCGGGGATTTCACCCTGCCCGAGGCAGGCATCATGGGGGTTCGGGATCTGGAAACCGGGGAGATGGCCCGGGTGGACTGCTCCAATCGACAGACCAGAGACGCATTCACAAGGATGCAGGAAAAGGCCCATGCAGATGTTCTCACGTCCCTGAAACGGGCGGGTATCGACACCATGGCAGTCAGCACGGACAAGCCGCTCACCGATGCATTGTACCGCTTCTTCAGGATTCGTGAAAAAAGGGCCCGGGCATGAATCAGACATTGCATAACGCCACCCAATTGTCCCAGCCCATGACCGACATCCGGGACATCAAGCCCCTGGAAGCCCTGCCCGCCATCGATTGGCTTTGGGTAGGCCTGGCAGCCGGGGCTGTGCTTCTGCTCATTATCCTGGCATGGCTGTGCTGGCGGCGGTGGAAGAAACGCACCTCTTCCAAAATTGTCACGCCACCCCTGCCCGCTCATGAGCAGGCTTACAGGGATCTGGATCTCTTGGCGTCCATGGACGACCTGGAGGACAAGCCCTTTTACTTCCGGCTGAGCCATATCCTGCGGACCTATCTCGAGGCGAGATTTGGAATCAGGGCATTGGAGATGACCACTGAAGAATTGCTGCCGGTACTGAAAGCGACCGACATGAACAGGGAGAGTGTCCTGGCAGTGAGGGAGTTTTGCGCCACGGGCGATCTGGTGAAATACGCCGGTTCCCGGCAGGCCGGGAGGACGCGTGAACAGGACCTGGCTGTGGTGCGGGGGGTGGTGGAGAGGAGCAGGGAATGGACTGACACGGACAACAACACGGACCGGGCACGGACGGCTGAACCGGGATGATACGGCGCGGCACGCTACGAGAAAACAACGCGGCATGCCACGATGAAACAGCGCACCATGCCACCATGAAACTCCCCTCCCTGGT
>CAYWJL010000155.1:1873-5461 GCA_964458145.1 uncultured Desulfovibrionales bacterium
CACCCTAGCCCTACATCTATGTTTCGTTTCGAACACCCTCTTTTTCTTCTTGCCTTTCTGCTTCTGGCAGCGGTCATCGCCTATCGCTTTCGCGCGGGGCGGGAACCGGTTCTGGGGGTGGCCTGCGCCTCTTCCTTTGCCGGGCTTCCCAGGCCCTGGTCCATCCGGCTGTATCCCTTGTTTGCTGCCATCCGCTATATCGTCGCCGCATTGCTCATCCTGGCTCTGGCCGGGCCTCAGTGGGGGAATACCGTGACCACGCGTACCACCGAGGGGATCAATATCGTGCTGGCCGTGGATGTGAGCGGGTCTATGGCTGCCCTGGATTTCACGGAACAGGACGAACGGGTCAACCGGCTTCGGGCGGTGAAGAATGTTGTCCAGGACTTCATCGAGGGGCGGGACGGGGACCGCATCGGCCTGGTGGTGTTCGGCAGCGAGGCCTATACCCAGGTTCCTTTGACAACGGACTATCCGACCATCACCAAGGTGCTCGAACGGGTGGAGATCGGCTCGGCCGGGCAGCAGACTGCGGTGGGCGACGCCCTGGGCATCTCGTTGAAACGGCTCGAAGACATTCCGGGCACAACCGGCATCGTCATCCTGCTCACCGACGGGCGCTCCAATGCAGGGGCCCTGTCACCCGAAGACGCCACTCGCATCGCGGCCCAGGAAGGGATCAAGGTGTACACCATCGGTGTGGGCGGCACGGAACCGGCGCCGTTCATTGTCAACGATCCCCTGTTCGGGCAGAGGGTGGTCTATCAACAGGTGGACATTGACGAGCCCATGCTCGAAACCATCGCCCGGGACACGGGGGCCCACTACTTCCGGGCCAGGGACACGGACTCCCTGAGCAGGATCTACGCGACCATCGACAATCTTGAAAAAAACAAGGTCAGGGTCAAAACCTTTGGCCGGTACAAAAATCTCTACCCCTGGTTCACCCGCCCGGCCCTCATCCTGCTGGCCCTGTGGATCGTGCTTTCCCAAACCCGTTTCATCAGACTGCCATGACCTTCACCCATCCGGATATTCTCTATCTGCTCTGGCTCATTCCCGGCCTTGTGCTGCTCGTTGCGTACGGTGGCAAACGCCGCAAACGCATCATGGACGGATTCGGCCTTGCCCGGACCCTCGCCCCCATCGGCAGACGTCCGGGAACCGTTGCGGCATGGGGCAAACACGGTCTGATCATCACTTCCGTGATCTGCCTGATCATCGCCCTTGCGGGATTGCAGCATGGCCACACATGGGAACGGATCGAGCGTAAGGGAGTCAGCCTGGTCCTGGCCCTGGACTGTTCCCGAAGCATGCTCGCCGGGGACATCTCGCCGGACAGGCTCCAGCGGGCCAAGTGGGAAATCCGGGACCTGCTGGGCATGCTGCATGGGGACAAGGTCGGCCTGGTTGCCTTTGCCGGGACCGCGTTCGTCCAATGCCCGGTCACCCTGGATTATTCCGGCTTCGAGCTCTTCCTCCAGGCCCTGACCCCGGATACCATGCCCGTGGGAGGCACCGACCTGGGCGCGGCCATCACGACGGCCATGGACGCCTTTGATCCCCAGGACAATGCCGAAAAGGCGATCATCCTCATCACCGATGGAGAAAAAACCACGGGCGATCCTCTGGAAATGGCCAAACAGGCCGCTGACAAGGGCATCAGAATTTTCTGCATCGGTATCGGCCAACCCGAGGGCGCGCCCATTCCCGGCAGGGACAAGGGATTTGTCAAAGACGAACAGGGGCAGATTCTGCTTTCCAGACTGGACGAAACAACCCTGCAATCCATCGCCTCCCTGACAGGGGGAACCTATGTGCGTTCCACCACCGGAGACATGGATCTGGATACCATCTACAACCGGGAGATCCTGGGAACCATGGAGGCCTCGACACTGACAGGGGGGAAGAAGAAGACCACCATCGACCGGTATGCCTGGCTCGTGGGTCTGGGGCTCATGGCCCTGCTTGCCGAGCTGGTCATCCTGAGCCCCAAAAACGTACTCTTCGGCCTCTGCCTGGTTTTGGGCATGGGCCTGACCACGGTCCGACCGGCTCTTGCCCTGGACAACCCCTTCATCACCCAGGGCGGTAAGGGGATCACCGCCTATGACAATGAGGACTACGAACAGGCAGGCAACCATTTTCTCGAGGCTCAGGTGGACAACCCCGACGATCCTGCCCTGGCCTACAATCTGGGCAACACCGCATTTCGAGCCGAAAAGTACGAAGACGCAGCCTCGTTCTATGCCACAGCGGCCGGTTCCGGGGACACGAACCTGCGCCACAAGGCCCTGTACAACCGGGGCAATGCCCTGTTCCGCCTGAACAAGCCCAAAGAGGCCCTGGAGTCCTACCAGGAAGCCGCCAAACTCGCGCCGGACGATCAGGATATCCGGGACAATATCGAATTCGTGAAGAAAATTCTGGAAGAGCAGAAGCAGAAGCAGCAGCAACAAAAGCAACAACAAGACGAGAATCAGAACGATCAGAAGGATCAGCAGGGGCAGGACAGCAAGGAGAAGCAGTCCGGCGAGAACGACCAATCCGACAAAGATTCGGACAACCAGCAGCAGAAGCAGGGCTCCGAGAAGCAGCAGGAGCAGGACCAGTCTCCCGCTCAGGAACAGCAGAACGCAAAGAACAACGAAGACCAGGGAAAAAGCGGCGACAAGCACCAGCAATCCCCGGACGCCTCAACAAAAAATCAGGACGAAAAACAGGGCGAGGACGCCACAATCCCCGACTCCATCAAGGAAAAGGATCTGCCCGAGCAGGGGGAGCAGCAATCAGCTCAACAAGGCAACGAATCCAAGAAACAGCAAGGCACCCCCGCAGCGCAAACCCCGGCTCAGGCCCGCGACAAAAACATGCTCAACCGCCTCAAAGACCATCCGGGCAAGGCTCTGATACCTCATTACGAACAGCGGAATATCGAGCGGGACTGGTAAACCAAAACCCGTTTGCTACCCAAGATGTTCAAAGCGGATTTCGGGCTCAATTTCAAGGCAATCACCGCGTAGGGGCACCCCTTGCGGGTGCCCAATCAAGGCAACGTCTCAGAGGTGGATTTCCTCGCTCAAAGGGCACCCGCAAGGGGTGCCCCTACGGATCGTCGCTTGAAGCAGAGGTTCGATAGAAACCTCATAGTATGAAATGATTTAACCGGATCATCACGATAATCCTGCATGCAGAAAGAGGAATTCTCATGGCTATTCCCGAACATCTTATTCTCGTTTGCCAGAGCTTCCGCGTGAGCGGCGAGCCCAAAGGCATCTGCCACAAACAGACAGACGGTTTTCTCCAATACATGGAAGAAGAAATTCTGGACCGGGGCCTGGACTGCCAGATCGTGGCCACGGGATGTTTGAAACAATGTGAAAACGGCCCCATCATGGTGGTTCAGCCCGACAACTGGTGGTTCAAGGGCGTGGACAGCGAAGAGGCCATCGACGCCATCCTCGACGGACTGGAGGATGGGGAGCCCTGCGCGGAGTATCTGCTGGCCTAGCCAGTCAGGAGAAAAAGGCTACTTCCCGGAAAAGGGTATTTTTTGCTGCAAACGCACTCAATCGCGTCAGGCAATAC
>CAYWJL010000156.1:0-5447 GCA_964458145.1 uncultured Desulfovibrionales bacterium
TCATGCAAAACGAGACGGATTCCACAAAAAGTGCAGAGGCCGGAAGCATCTCTGCTTCCGGCCTCTTGAAAACCGCATGGATCAAAGTTTCTGACCGCAATAGGAACAGAATTTATCCTCGTCGCGCACAGCCGGGTGTTTACAGGTGGGGCATCGTCTGGGAATGGGCATCAATTCCACAAGAAGTTCGCCCTCGTGAACCGGGACCATCTTCCGGTCTTCCTGATAATCAGCCACCTTGAGGACCCGTTTGACCATCCCCTCGACCCGGGAAAAAACCGCTTTTTCCTGTTTCATGATGGAGATGTTGAACAATTCCTCACCCTGCTTGACAATGTCGCCCGGCTGGACCTGCATGACCCAGAGATCACCGTTGCTCGGCGAGCCCACATGATAGGGGTTGTCCTTGTCCGCCTTTTCAAAGGCATCCTCTTCCACGCCGGTAGCCTCGGCCACCTTGACCTGATGGGAGAAGAATTCGGAATCGATGGCATATCTGACGACACTGTTACCTCGAACATCCGGTTCGGTAACAGCGAGGATAGTCAGCAGATGATGTTTGCCCTGCGTATCCCGAAACTAGAGTTCTCTGCCCGTTTCCATCCCCTCGAACCAGACATCGAGAGGAAGAAGATTGGCGTCACCGAACTCATGGACAAAGTCGAAGGTGTTCAGGGCGTCACCCGGATGGTTGAGATAAAGAACCAGCTCTTCATCCGAGGGATCGCGCTTGAGATGTTCGGTCAAGGCCCTACGCTCGGCCTCGACGTCCAGATCAGGAAGCGTGGCCAGAGGAGAGTTTTCCGTGCGTTCCATGAGAGCCTGCTCGAACTCCTCGCCAAAGGCACTTTCATACACCCACCTGGCTGGAAACCCCAGGGGAAGACGTCCGAATTTGCCCAGCAGAAGATTTCTGAACGCATCGTTGCAATTTTTGTAGATCCCCAGACGCTGTTGCCTGATATCTGCGGAAAGAGATTCTTCCGGATTGCTGACCACGGTATCGAGCACTTTCAAGAGTCTGCGAACGGACTTCTTGCCGCCGTTCTTGAACGCACCCGTGACAGCCAGAAAAGCGGTGTTCCAGGTAATCTGGGAACCGGGAGTCACGTCGTGATACCGGACGATCTGCCTGGTCCCTTCGAGGAATTTCAGCATATAGGGCAAGAGATGGATATACCCCTGCTTCATGGCCCCTTCCTGGGAAGACGAGGTCGCTCCTCCGGGCATGCCGTGCTTGACCACGTCGTAGTCGATTCCCTGGAAATAGGGAGCCGTATATTTGTCATAGTAGGGCATGATCTGCTTGAGCACAAACCCGCAGGTCCTGATCATCTCCTTGTTCAGATTCGTCCTGAGCCCCAGCTCATCCTCGATGTACGCGGCCGTGGAAAGCACCTCGCCCTGACCGTACCAGCGTACCGAGGCCCCGATGGCCGTATCCACGATATGCGCACCGGCCTTGGCTGCCGCGCCCACGGCCGGAACGAAGAGACCGTCCGTGTAATGCCGATGATAATGAACCACCAGATCCGGCCATGTCCTGCGTATGGCAGTCACCAGCTCGCTGATGAATCTGGGAGGACAGACCCCGGCCATATCCTTGAGTCCGAGAATGATCTTCTTCTGAGCCTTGGCCGGTGAAAGTCCGCTCACCGAGGCTGTCATGGCAAGGATTTCCTCGACCACACCGAGATAATGGGGAACGTCGAATCCCTTGGCCCAGGACAGGGAGATGGCCGGCTCGAAAATGTTACGGGTCGACCCGAGGACCACTTCGGCAAAGGGCCGCATGTTTTCGATGTGATTCAAAAAATCGAAACAGCGGATCACGTCGTAATGCTCACATATCATCTCGCCGGTCATGCGCATGAGATTCTTGGGCTGAGGCTTGTACCCGAGCACATTGGTGGAACGGATGAGAATCTGCTTGAGGGACTTGGGAGCGAACTCGTTCCACTCCTCGGCCTCGGAAAACGGGTAGGTCATGTTGGCGAGCATGGCCACATGAAAATGCGCCCCGCCACCGTTTTCCAGAGAGAAAAAACCGCAATTGTCGAGATAGGGACCCACCATGCGGTCCTCGGCCAACCGGAAACGGTTCCCGCTGTTGGACTGGGTGATATCCCTGGTCGTGGTGTCCGTGAAATGAATATAGCCTGAATCCCGCACGAAATCCAACGTCGCATCCCGGTCTCCCCGGGGATAGGGCGAGGCATGGTATTCGGTCTCGATGCGGGGAAGCACCGGTCGAAATTCACCCAGACATTTGTCGCCCTTGTAGCGGTAATCACCGAGTTTTACATACGGGTTGCATCCCTTGGCGGTAATTTCCGCGACCAGCCGGGAAAGCCGCAACGACTCAGGCTCCTCATCCTTATACCGCATGAGTTCGGGCGCCTTGGCCACGAAATTGGTGTCGAACTCCCCACGGATGAAATCGGGATGATGGATTATCCGGGTATGGAAGGGAATGGTCGTCTTGATCCCGCCGATGATATACTCACCCAGGGCGCGATCCATGACGCCGAGAACCTTGGACCAGGTCTTGCCGTAGGCTATCAGAAGAGAAGCCGCAGAATCGTACTGAGACGGGAATTCATACCCGCCGGAAATGCACGAATCCACGCGCACCCCCTGACCACCGGGAGAAAGATACCGGGTGATCACCCCGACATTGGGAGCAAAATTTTTCTGGGGATCCTCGCAATTGAGACGAACCTGCATGGCCGCATTGGAAGGGAGGGTATTGTGTTCATCAAAGCGCAGCTCGGCCCCGAAAGCAACCGCTATCTGTTCCTCGACCAAATCGATGCCATAGCGGCATTCGGTGATCCCATGCTCCACCTGCAACCGGGTGTTGGCCTCGATCAGATAGGGATTGAGATTCTGATCCACCAGGAATTCCACGGTGGCCAGGGACTGATAGCCCACTTCCTTGACCAGCTTGATGGCGTAGTTCTTGAGCTTGGAACGCAACTCCTCGGTCATGCCAGGCCAGGGGGAGGGCGTGATCTCCACGAGCTTCTGATGATTGCGCTGAACCGTGCAATCACGTTCGTCAAAGGCGAACACATTGCCGTAGTTGTCGGCAATGATCTGGATCTCGATGTGCCGGATGGAGGTCAGCAGACGCTCGATGTAGAGCCGGGGGTTGCCGAACGATGCCTGGGCCAATGCCGACGCCTTGGTAAAGGCATCCTCGAGCTGATCCTCACGGAACACTTCATAGATACCCCGACCACCACCGCCACCTTCGGCCTTGAGCATGACGGGGAAGCCCATTTCACGGGCCATCTCACGAGCCTCGTCGAGACTCACGGCACCTTCCGAACCGGGAACGACCGGTATATCGAGCTGCTGTGCCAGACGACGGACCTCGACCTTGTTGCCGAGAAGACGCATGGCCTCGCTGGTGGGTCCGATGAAGACGATGCCGGCTTCCTTGCATTTCTGGGGAAAGGAATCGTCTTCCGAGGCAAATCCCCAGCCGGGATGGATGGCAACGATCTTTCTGGCCTTGGCCTTGGCTATGATCAGATCCACATCCAGATAGGCTCTGGGATTCTCGCCCAGCAGCAGAAGTTCCTGGGCACAAGTGGTGAAGGGAGCGGTCTTGTCCACATCCGTGGCCGTCATGATGGGAACGGCCCCGAAAACTTCCCTGATGGAACGAACGATCCTTCGCGCGGGAATCCCCCGGTTGGCGACAAGGATCTTCTTTCCCTTCAAATGGGCTGCAACGTGTTCAAAGGTTTTCTGTGTCATTGATCTGGCGACTCCGGTTCCTGGTTGGTGTATCGACGGATTCGAGGGTTGATTCATGCGTGGATCTCCCCATGGTCAAGAGGAAGAATACTTCCGGCATAGAGAATGTCCCGTTGCCCTTGGCAATCGAGAACAAGGCCGCCGTCTTCCTGCAAACCGATGACACGGGCAGAATGACGGCCATCTCCACGAACGACCTGAACATGTTGGTGCATGTAAGCAAGAAGAGGCTCGAGCAACGAAACGAATCCGGCAGGAGTACACGAGGTAAGAGTTTTTTCATACCAGAAACGCCCCCGGGACACAAGCTGCGCCCACAGGGCAGGTACATCGGGATCTTGCAGAAGTCCGCACAGATTCCCGGCAGTCATGGATGTGTCCGCCCTCATCCGCTCCGGTTCGGGCGACCGAACCACGTTGATCCCCATGCCGACGACAAGGATATCCCTGCGTTCCTCAACGAGGACACCGCCCACCTTGCGTCCCTCGAGCAAAAGATCGTTGGGCCATTTGATATGCAAAAAAATGCCATGGTCGAGAAAAAAATCATGCACCAGGGCGCCGACCATGAGAGGAACAAGGGTATTCCATCCTGCGGGAGGAACGGGCCATCTCCACGCGGCATAAAGATTCCCTGGAGGAGACATCCATTCTCTGCGCATCTGTCCGCGTCCCGACCACTGAGATGTAGCCAGAACCGAATCCCAGACTCCGAGCTCACCGGATCGAACCAGTTCCCAGGCCACGTCCAGGGTGGAGGAACACGATCCGTAGGCATATACGATCTCCCCCTCCCCTGTATGCAGGTGAGAAGGCACAGCCTTGAGCGTATCCCTATCAAGGGGGGTGGCGATATCCTTCAGGGCAGTTTGAGGTGCAAAAATGCGCATGGCCCCTTTACCTCGTGATCACAGTTATCGTGTTGGCAACACACATGCCCCAAAACCCCTCCGAGGCCTCGGATTTTTCCGCCAAAGGACAGGATCTGTCCGTAAACAGCCTGAAGACATGCTTCCGGGGTAATCGGTGGTGAGTGACGTTCCGGTTCGTGCGTGCACCCATTCCCCTTGCCTGCTCGCATCAACGCATCCATAGAGACAAGGCATGCCTTGTCTCTATGGATGACGAATCCCGTTTCACATTATTTCCTCTGCATGAAGGTTATGCCGCCCTCGCTGTCGCCGAACGGGTTCATGTATGCAGGCCGGTCTTTCGTTGGACAATTTTCCTCCCCTTCCTTGTTTACCGGACAACCTGAAGAAAAAACACTCTTTTTCGTCTTCAAATACCGGAACGTCTTGTTGCGTACATCCTGTGCGGGAACGGTTGATAACGGCGGTATAGCCGATGGGGCTGATGCTGTGGATGATGAGATCCACCTCCTGCCCCGCTGCCAGATCCCGGGCGCCCCCGTCGCAGAATCCTGCCGTCAGGGTGGAGCCAAAGATCCTGTGAGAAGACTTGTCCAGGCATATCTTTACCAGATGGGTTTCCCCGGGTTCCATCCGGTCTTCCTGTTCGCTTCGGGGAACCAGCAGGTCCTTTTCAAGGCCCCAGTCCATGAAGATGCCAAAGGCCGCCGTATCCCGGACCTTCAGCCCCACGATATCCCCCACCACCCCGGTGAAGAGACTCTCTCATGATTCTCTCTTCAGTTACATCCCTGCCGACAGACTGAA
>CAYWJL010000157.1:0-289 GCA_964458145.1 uncultured Desulfovibrionales bacterium
CCTGAACTACGGGAGGGGGGCTACATTGTCTTTCTATCCGGCATGTTATCAGAATGCTCCAAGCGCTCTTCTCATCCGTAAATTCTATACAAGAGAACAATCAAATGGGTATTCGAGGTGAGTACCCTTTTGCCGGATGAACCTCATTTTGGAATATTTGGTTTTTAACGAACCTCTGCTCCAAGCGACGATTCGTAGGGGCACCCCTTGCGGGTGCCCAATCCAGGCAGCGATTCAGGTGTGAGTCTACTCGCCAAAAGGGCACCCGCAAGGGGTGCCCCTACGGGGG
>CAYWJL010000157.1:299-2795 GCA_964458145.1 uncultured Desulfovibrionales bacterium
GATGAACCTTAAATTTCTTAAATCTCTTAAATTTCTCCATCATTTCCCCAACATCACATCCACCCGTATCTTCACCCTGTCTCCCACCCTAAGACCATCATGCTTCTGATACACCATGAATTCATGATCCCCGATCGCCACGCTACAGGCCTGATAATGCCCTGAAAAACGCACGGCCGTGACCCTTCCCGGCCCATGGGGATCAACAATGAGATCCAGGGCCTCGGGACGTACCAGAAGCTCTCTTGCCTCTGGCGGGTTCTCCATATCGAACAGGGAAAACATGTCGGCAGGAATCGTGTTCATGGGCCCCAGAAACCTGGCCACTCGTTGGTTCACCGGAGAAAAATACACGATCTCGGGCGTCCCCATCTGCTCCAACCGTCCATCCATGATCACCCCGACGGTATCGGAAACAGCCAGGGCCTCGTCCAGATCATGGGTCACGGCAATGGTCGTGATCCCGAACTCCTGCTGGGTCCTGCGGATGAACCCTGCGGTCTCCAGCCTCAGAGAGCGATCGAGATTGGCGAAAGGCTCGTCAAGCAGCATGACCGCGGGATTGACGACCATGCCCCGGGCAATGGCCACCCGCTGCTGCTGTCCTCCTGAAAGCTGGGCCGGATACGCCTTTGCGCGGTCCTCGAGCTGGAAATAGGTCAGCATGTGTTCGACCCGGTCCCTGATTGCAGCCCGGGGCATCTTTCGCGAACGCAGTCCAAAGGCGATGTTCTCAAAGACCGTCATGGTCGGAAAAAGCAGAAAATCCTGAAAGACCAGGATGATGGGACGGTCTTTGCCCGGGGAAAAGGAAAAATCGATTTTCCCGCCATCATGATGCTCCAGCCCGGCAATGACCTTGAGCAGGGTGGTCTTTCCCGCGCCCGACGGACCGATGATGGACACGAACTCCCCTTTGGCGACCTCAAAGGAAACATCCTGCAAAACAGGTTTACCATCGTAGCGCTTGGTTATCTGACGGAGTCGAAGATCCATTCAAGATTATCCATGAAAGAGGTGATCCGCCTAAAGGTGTCCGCATGGCTGAGCCCCCGATCCTGCATGGTGTACTCGTACCAGGCCATGAAACACCAGGAGGTCGCTCGAAGGGCTATGGTTTGCATGAGCAGGCCGGTCTTGAAGACCAGTTCGTCCATGTCCGGAGCATGGTCGCAGGCGTCATGGTAGGCCTGCAAAAAATCGTGCCGCTCGTCAGGCGTGCAGATGTGATCCGTCTTCCACAGGGTGGTCGTGGGAACCAGAAAATGTCCCAGATCCTGATACCGGTAGGACACAACCGCCTTTTCCCAATCCACCAGATAGGAACGATCCAGCCCCATGCAAAAATTCCCGGAATTGACCTCTGTGTTCACGATGCACAGGTCTTCGTTGTCGAAAACGCCCCTGTTCCTGTCCACGAGGTGAAGAATCTCCCCGTGATACTGAAGAATCCGCTCCTTCTCTACAGTCCTGGGATGATCGGGATACCGGTTGATCAGACCAAGCGATTCCTCGGCAATGGCAGAAATGGGATCTTCCTGCCGGATCAAACCGGGCACCACGGGCTGACTATGGATCCGGGCAAAGATGGCTGCTGCCTTGTCAAGATCGGTACGATAATCCAGGGGAACTCCGGGAACGTATTCCATGAGCAGCACCCCGGAGCCGAACACATTGGGTCCCGAATCCACGGCACAAGGACGCGGCGTGACCCCGCTCCCGGCCAGGGCCGAAAGCACCTTGAATTCGTAGCCGATCTGATCCTCTAACCCCAGCTGACTGCCGTGGTTGATCCGAAAAACATACCGCGCATCCCCGGCTTCGACCAGGTAGTTTTCATTATATTCCCCGGCAGCCAGAAAAAAAATGCGTTCCGGATGTTCCACCCAGCCGGATTTTTCGAGATATGTTTGTATGCGTTTGATCATAGGCAAAATAGCGAATGAAGGTTCAGATAGGTTCCCCAGAATTCAGCGTTCGAAACATTGTACCATTCCCGTAGGGGCGGACCTATGTGTCCGCCCTTTTTGTGCGTAACACTGACACGTGAGAAATATGCCCCAAAACGGGCGGACACACAGGTCCGCCCCTACAGAGATTTTGGACGACGTGACACTCTAACCGTTACAATCCCCTTCATCCGTTCCCTGCCTTCAATACAAAAACCCGAACACCCACAAGGGAATGGTCGACCCGACACCATGTTCGATCCCATCTCGTACACTATAGGAATCATCCACCCCGGCAATCTGTCCCCCCTTCTTGCCGGGACCGCCGATTTCAAACGTGTATCGTTCCTCGACCACGAAATCTCCCTGATCGGCAACCCGCATCCTGAACCCGGCCGCAAGGATCTGGTTGGCAAAAAATGTCTCGCGGAGCGCCCCCGTGGGATCGGCATCTGTGAGGGACTGGCTGATGCCCCAAAGCAGATTGCCGTTTTCCAGGAACAGTTTCTCCCCTTTGCGAACAAGCCTGCTCCCCTGTCCCTGAGGC
>CAYWJL010000157.1:2805-5447 GCA_964458145.1 uncultured Desulfovibrionales bacterium
ATGGAAGGACCCCGTCTATCTTTCGGAGTTCCAGGGAAGGACGGACATGATCAACCCGGCACGTTCCAGCACCTCCAGGTAGGCGTAGACCGTGGGCCGGCTTACTTTCATATGCCGCGCCACCCTGTCGATGCTGAACTCCATGGGAGGCGAGGTGGCAACGAACCAGAGCAACTTTTTGATCACCGGGATACCCATTGCCCGGCGCCCCTCGCTGCGCCCCATATCCTCGTACAGGGTCTTTTCCACGACATTGTTCAGACGTTCGACATATTCAGCTTCACCTTCGAGGACAAAAGGATAGGCCCCCCGCTCGAGATAGTCCCGAAAATGTCCCAGAATCGGACCTTGCGCAAGAATGCGCCCCGCGATGAGTTCGTGGCCGTCCAGGATCTCCTCGAGGGAACACGTATCCATCTCCCTGCCGACGACAATGGCAAGATATTCGCGAAACGACATCACCGGCAGCTTCCGATAAACGGCCCGGCGGGAAAGATCCGCCTTCCCTGTCTGCAAAGCCAGAACCGAACTCCCGGAAACCATGATGCGAACATCGGGGAAAGAGTCGTACAAGGATTTGATTTCCTGAGCCCAGTTCACCCGCTTGTGGGCTTCGTCAATAAAGAGAAATTCCCCGCCGTGACGAAAGAAGTCCGAGGCGATCTCATACAGTCCCAGAGCTGCCACCTGAACATGATCTGCAGAAACATACAGCCCTTTCCCGCCATGTGAAACAACATGACTCAGCCCCTGGAGCATGAGGGTCGTCTTTCCGACACCCCGTCCGCCATAAAGACAGGTCAATCGGTTTTCCCATCGCATCTGCTCGTATAAAAAACGCTTCGTATCAGGCAGTGCACCAAGAAGCCGCGCCTGGATCGCCAGGAAATCACCAAAGGACATGACAGGTTTTCCTCCATTTTTGTAGAAATCGTTTTACACTTTTAGGCGTAAAGTGTAAAATAAAAACTACAAAAATCAGACTCCACAGCTTCGGACATCCCCTTCCAACAATCCGGTCCGCTCCAGATACAATCGGGTCAACGAGTCGTTGAGGTTTCCTGAACGCTGCCAAAAGGCAACCAGATCCTCCATGGTGTCCACGTCGCCGGCTGGGGGCAAAAGATCCACGGAGACTCCGCATGAGCTAAGACGCTGCCGTGTTTGAGCACAAACCTCGTGTGTACTCCAGGCCATGTTCTGGAAAACTTCCGGACAATATCCGCTGCGGGTGAACCCGATGCAATAATATCCTCCGTCGGTGGCCGGTGCCAGGCAGGCATCGTGATCCAAAAGAGAACAGAAACCTTGTTGCAATGTATCTCCGGACATATCCGGGATATCGCTTCCTACAAGAAGAACCCGGGAATATCCCCGTGAAAAGGCATGGGTGAATGCCGCATCCATACGCTCACCAAGATCCTCCCCCTGCTGGGCCAGATACTCGCGTTGCCCGCCCAGCCAACGGATCATGTCCTTGCGGGCATCATCCGGGGTGAAGCACAGAATCAGATGCGAATTAAGAGTTTCCAGCATGGCCAGGGTATCGAGCACAAAACACCGGTACAGTTCCAGAGCATGTTCCTCCCCCACTCCGGCTGCCAATCGGGTCTTGACCTTGCCCGGTTCGGGGAAGCGGAGAAAAAAAAGAACACAGCACGTCTGCGGGTCCGTGCAGGATGCACCATGATCAGCATGTTTCATGAGGATACCCACAGTTATGGTTTCCTTCCACCTGCGCACTGCGTACTGAGCCCTGTGCACTTTGAAGCGCTGCGCACTTTCTTTCACCTATTCTTCCGATAAAACCGCACCAAAACCCCGGGATCGACTCCCAAATGATACAGAATCCGCAGCCCCCAATTCCTGAGGGTGCCGCGAATCACCCCTTCCTTGTGCCACCGCCTGGCCGAGGTGCGTACCTGCGCATCAAGCAGGACGATTCTGTCTTTCCTGCGTCTGATTTCGGTCATGATGGCCACGTCTTCCATAATCGCAATCTCCGGGAAGCCACCCAGTGACCGGAAATAATCGGTCCTGAAGAAAAGGGCCTGATCCCCGTAGGGAACCCGGGTGAAACGGGTGCGCAGGTTGGCGGTCTTTTCAATGACCCGAAACCATGGGGCCTGACTTTCGATGGTCAGGTCAAAAGCCCCGGCCACGATCCGGGCATCTGAAAAGGTTTGGACGACCATATCCCGCCACCCGTCGGGCAGCAGGGTATCGGCATGGACAAAAATAAGAATATCACCCCGGGCATGTTCGGCTCCCACATTCATCTGCACGGCACGACCGGGTGGAGAGGCAAGACGGACAGGCAAGTGGAAGCGCATCGTCTGCAGAGTGTCCAACCCGGGCGCACCGTCAACGACCAGAATCTCGTCGCCCTGCCGGAGATCCCCGAGCAGACTGCCGACCAACCCGTTGATGCTCTCCCCTTCCCGGTACACCGGCACAATCACGGATATGACCGTCATGGCTTTTTGAACCGCTTCATAAAGGATCGATCGATATAATCCTTGAGCCAAAATGCCCAGGAACCTTGGAAAACCCACCCGTTTTTCCAGAAAATGCCTTTGTTGTTCCCGAGATTGAAAATGAGAAGATAGTCCTTCCCGGGATCAAAACGGATTGGATCAGTT